>NZ_PSUU01000019.1:0-73281 GCF_002932015.1 Rathayibacter sp. AY1H3 | reverse complement strand
CCGACACCCTCCACAAGGCGCAGGCCGGCGGCTGGCGGCACGACCGGTTCCACCACCACGCGGAGGAGATCTGGCGGCGCACGCAGGCCGAGCTCGCCGCCGCGGTGGACGAGCTCGTGCGCGTGCACCGGCCGTGCCTGCTGGTCGTCGCGGGGGACATCCACGCCCGGCAGCTGCTCGCGCAGCAGCTCTCGCCGAGCAGCGCCGCGATCCTGGCCGTCGAGCCCGTGAACACGCGGGCCGCCGGCAGCGAGGAGGGGGCGCTGGAGCGGTTCGTCGACGAGCAGCTCGACCGCATCCTGCTGCGCGAGAAGGAGGACGTGCTCGACGCCCTGCGCACCGGGGAGCCGCGCCGCACCGTCGAGTACTCGCTCGGCGCGATCGTCACGGCGTTGGCCTCGGCACAGGTCGAGACGCTGGTGCTCGACCCCGGCCGGCTGCGCGAGCGCGCTCTGCTGGCGCTCGCCGCGGAGCCGTGGGTCGCGTCGGCCCCGGAGGAGGCGCTGGGCGCCGAGGTGATCGACTCCGTCGACGCCGCCCTCGCGCTGGCCCGCGCCGCCGTGCTCACGGACGCGCGCGTGCTCGTCACCGACTCCCGCACCGCTCCGGAGGGGGTCGACGTGGTGACGCTGCCGCACGACGCCGACGCCGCGGCGATCCTCCGCTGGCGCACCGGCCCGCCGGTCCCGGGGGCCTGAGCGGCGGGTCCCCGAGCGCGACAGGGCCCGGGCCCCGATCCTGTGATCGGTCCCGGGCCCTGTCCGGCCTCACGCCTGCTGGTCGTCCTCGCCCTCGGCGGCCGCGCGGCGGCGCGCTCCGAGTCCGAGCGCGGTGGCGCCCGCGGCCAGGAGCGCGGTGGCGCCCGCGATCAGGCCGACGCTCTCGACTCCGGTCGAGGCCAGCCCGCCGCCCGAGCCGCCGACGGGCAGCGGGGTCGGCGTGCCGGTCGGCGCGGTCGTGGGCACCGGGGACGGAGCAACGGTGGGCGCCGCAGTCGGCCCGGCGGTCGGTGCCGTGGTGGGAGTCGCCGTGGGCGCGGTGGTCGGCGGGGTCGTCGGTGCCGTGGTCGGCCCGGCGGTCGGCGTCGGAGTCGGCGCCACGACCTGCGACGCCGGCAGGATCTGCACGATGGTCGGACGCGGTGCCGCCACCGCTCCCGCCGCCGTCGATCCGTAGTCCGGGAAGAACGAGGTCGGCGCCTCGAAGGTGCCCTCCTCGCCCGGGTGCTGCACCGCCACGAACACGTGCTGGTCGAGGTCGTGGACGATCGGTCCGCAGGTCTCGGCGTCGCGGGGCACCGAGAGGAACTGCTCCACCCTGCCGCGCGTCGCGCCCTCGAGCGCGACCTTGAAGAGCCCGTCGTTGTAGCCGATGCCGCTCGGGGCGCCGTCGGTCGAGATCCAGAGGTTCCCGACCGAGTCGAAGGCCAGGTTGTCCGGGCACGAGATCGGCGAGACCTGGTCCGCCGGGAAGCCGGAGAAGTAGACGACGTCGCCCTGCGCCTGGTCGCCGCAGAGCATCAGCAGGTTCCAGGTGAAGGTGCGGCCGGTCTGGTCGCCGCCGTCCTCGATGATCTCGACGATGTGGCCGTCGCGGTTCTCGGTGCGCGGGTTGACCTCGGTCGCGCCCTCCTTGGCGCCCTCGGTGCCGCGGGCGGAGTTGTTGGTGCAGGCCACGTAGATCCGGCCGCTGACCAGGCTGGGCTGCACGTCCTCGCAGCGGTCCATCTTGGTCGCGCCCGCGGCGTCCGCCGCCTGGCGGGTGTGCACGAGCACCTCGGCGACGCTCATCCCGGCGATCGTCGAGGCGCCGTTCAGCACCAGGGGCAGCCACTCGCCGATGCCGTCGAAGCCGCCGTCCGAGGGGGCCGCCCCGGTGCCGGTGATCTCGGCCACGGGGGAGTCGCCGGTGAAGCGGGCGACGTAGAGGTCGCCCTCCTCCAGCAGGGTCTTGTTGTGGGCGCGGTCGCCCTCGATGTAGCGCTTCGTCGAGACGAACTTGTAGAGGTAGTCGAAGCGCTCGTCGTCCCCCTGGTACGCGACCACGCGGCCGTCCGGGGCGATGATGACGTTCGCGCCCTCGTGCTTGAGCCGGCCGAGCGCCGTGTGCTTCTTCGGCGTGGAGTCGGGGTCGAAGGGGTCGAACTCCACGATCCAGCCGAAGCGGTTCGGCTCGTTCTCGTAGCCCGGGGTGCGGGCGTCGAAGCGGGGGTCGTCGAGCTCCCAGAGGCGCGAGGTCTCGGAGTCGGCGAGGCCGTAGCGCTTCTCGGCGTCGCTCGTGCCGACGGCGCGGAAGTAGCCGTTGAAGTTCTCCTCGCCCGAGAGGATCGTGCCCCACGGCGTCGTGCCCCCGGAGCAGTTGCCGAGCGTGCCGAGCACGGTGCGGCCCTCGGGGTCGGCGACCGTCTTCAGCAGGTCGGTGCCGGCGGCGGCGCCGGTCACCTCGTAGGGGGTGTCGAGCAGGTAGCGGCGGTTGCGCTCGCCCCCGCGGACGTAGGCCCACGGGCGGTCGACCGCGGTGCGGACCAGCTCGACGACGCTGAGGCCGTGGGCGGCGCGGCCGACGGCGCGCACGCGCTCCGGCTCCGCCTCGAGCTGCGCGGCCGGGAACATGATGCTCTCGTTCGTGTACTCGTGGTTCACGACGAGCAGGGCGCGGAGGCGCTTCGAGCCCGGGATCTCGACGATGTCGGTGTAGTCGTTGTTGTAGCCGAACTGCGCGGCCTGGGCGGCCTCCGTCTGGTCGGCGATGTCGAAGGCGGGGCTGTCGGCGAAGAGCGGGTCGCCCCAGCGGATGATCGGCTGCCAGGCGAAGCCCTCGGGGACGGTGAACCGGTCGACCGTGTACGGCACCGGAGCGATCGGAGTGAAGGCGAGCGGCGAGCCGTCGGCCGAGGTCGCCACGGCCGCCTCGGCGGCGGGCGCTCCTCCGGCGGAGGCGACGGCGACGGTGACCGCGCCGGCCAGGCCGAGGCCGAGGGCGCTGCGGCGGGAGAGCTGCGACGAGACGATGTCGCGGAAGTAGCTGTTGTGCGACGTGTTGCAGGTCGCGGTGGAGCAGGCGTTGGCGCACTTCAGCGCGCAGGTGACGGGGCTGCGCTTGCCGCGCACGTGGCCGGCCATCGGGAGGAGGAGCGGGCGGCGGGCGGTGTCCGACATGGAGGTCCTTCGATCACGAGCAGGAGACGCGATCGAGGCAAGCAGGGGGAGGGGGCGCCGATGCCGCCGGGTGGAGGCTCCTCCCTGAACGGGACGTGAACGTTCTCACAAGAAGGTGAGGCTCACCTTCCCTCCCGGCGGCCCTCCGAGCGCGCCTCCAGGACCGCCCCGACGTTCCCCGCGATCCACTCGACGACCGGCAGCAGCCGATCCGCCAGCTCCGCTCCCAGCGGCGTCAGCCGGTACTCGACGTGCGGCGGGACGACCGGCCGCGCCTCGCGGTGCACGAAGCCGTCCTCCTCCAGGATCCGCAGCGTCTGAGCGAGCATCTTCTCGCTGATCCCGCCGATCCGGCGCCGCAGAGCGCCCCAGCGCAGCGTGCCCGGAGCGAGCGCCGCGAGCACCAGGACGCCCCACTTGCTGGTGACGTGGCCGAAGACCTCGCGGCTCGGGCAGTCGGCGGAGTAGACGTCCCCGGCGAGCAGGGGGGAGTCGGCGATCGTCATGGGTGCTCCTCGGGACAGGGGTGATGACAGTACTAACGAAATAGTGGGTACTGCATTCCGGGAAGCAGGAGGAGGATGCGCCGGTTGCACCCTCCTGGCGGCGGACCTCGCCCGCCCCACCCGTCAGGAAGGACCCCTCATGACCCTCGTCGTCACCGGAGCCACCGGCCACCTCGGCCGTCTCGCCGTCGAGCACCTGCTCGCCCGCGGCACCGCCGCCTCCGACATCGTCGCCACCGGCCGCGACGCCGCGAAGCTCGAGGCGCTCGCCGCCGACCTCGGCGTCCGCACCGCCGTCGCGGACTTCGACGACCCCGCCTCGCTCGACGCCGCCTTCTCCGGCGCCGAGGCCGTCCTCCTCGTCTCGGGCTCCGAGGTCGGCAGGCGCGTCGCGCAGCACACCGCCGCGATCGGCGCCGCCGTCCGCGCCGGCGCGCGCCTGGTCTACACGAGCGCCCCGAAGGCGACCACGAGCGCGCTCATCCTCGCCCCCGAGCACAAGGCCACGGAGGAGGCGATCGCCGCCAGCGGCGTCCCCGCCGTCGTCCTCCGCAACGGCTGGTACAACGAGAACTACGAGCAGACCGTCGCCGAGCTCGCCTCCACCGGCAGCACCCTCTCGAGCGCCGGCGAGGGCCGCGTCGCCAGCGCCGCGCGCACCGACTACGCCGAGGCCGCAGCGGTCGCCCTGACCGACCCGTCCCTGGTCGGCACCGTGCACGAGCTCTCCGGCGACACCGCCTGGAGCTTCGACGAGCTGGCCGCGATCGTCGCCGAGGTCGCCGGACGCGACGCCGCGATCAGTCACGTCTCCTCCGACGAGCACGCCCGCGTCCTCACCGGCGCCGGCGTCCCCGAGGGCGGAGTCGGCTTCGTCGTCGGCCTCGACGCGAACATCGCCGACGGCCTCCTCGGCGGGACCGACGGCTCGCTCGCCCGCCTGATCGGGCGGCCGACCACGCCGATCCGCGCGTACGTCGAGGAGCAGCTCGGGCGCTGACGCTCCGGCGTCCCCGTCGGCCACCGTCCGGCTCGCAGGAGCAGTCCGCCCCCGCAAGCCGGACGGTGGCGCGCCCGGCCCTCCCGCGGCTCCGCGCCCGCCCTCCGCGGCTCCGCGCTCGACCCGCCGCACCTCGCGCCACCGTGTCGGCGCCCCGACGTAGGCTGTCCGCCATGACCTCGACGACGCCTCGCTCCGGTATCGACCGCTCCGAACTCGACCCCGCGACGCGCCCGCAGGACGACCTCTACCGGCACGTCAACGGGCTCTGGATCGACCGCACCGAGATCCCCGCCGACAAGGCGCGCTACGGCTCCTTCCACCTCCTCCAGGAGGAGGCGGAGAAGGCCGTGCGCGACATCATCGTCGAGGCGCAGACCGCGCAGCACGGCACCGAGGAGCGCCTGTTCGGCGACCTCTACGCCTCCTTCATGGACGAGGAGCGGGCCGAGGAGCTCGGCGCCGCCCCGATCGCCGACGACCTCGCCGCCGTGCAGCGGGTCGACTCGATCCCCGGCCTGCTCCGCGCGGTCGGCGCCTTCGAGCGCACCGGCGTCCCCGGGCTCTTCGGCCTCTTCGTCGACAACGACCCGGGAAGCCCTGAGCGCTACCTCGTCTTCGTCAACCAGGGCGGCCTCGGCCTGCCGGACGAGAGCTACTACCGCGAGGAGGAGTTCGCCTCCGTCCGCGAGGCCTACACGCCGTTCGTCGCGCGGATGCTGGCCCTGGCCGGCATCGACGCCGCCGAGGCCCGCGCCGAGCGCATCGTCGCCCTCGAGACCGACCTGGCCGCCGCGCACTGGGACAAGGTCCGCAGCCGCGACAGCCAGGCGACCTACAACCTCCGCTCCTGGTCCGAGGTCGAGGAGCTCGCCGCGGGCGTCGATCTCGGCGTCTGGCTCACCGCGATGGGCGCTCCGGAGGGGGCGCTCGCCGAGGTGGTCGTCCGCCAGCCGAGCTTCCTCCAGGGCCTCGCGGGCCTGCTCACCGAGGACCGCCTCCCGGCCTGGCGCGACTGGCTGTCCTGGCAGGTGATCCGCGGAGCCGCGGCCTACCTGTCCAGCGGCTTCGTCGACGCCAACTTCGACTTCTACGGCCGCACCCTCACCGGCACCCCGCAGAAGCGGGAGCGCTGGAAGCGCGCCGTCTCGCTCGTCGAGGGGTCGCTCGGCGAGGCGGTCGGCCGCACCTACGTCGCCCGCCACTTCCCCGAGACGGCGAAGGCCGCGATGGACGTGCTGGTCGCGAACCTCATCGAGGCGTACCGCCGCTCCATCGTCGACCTGGAGTGGATGAGCCCCGCCACCCGCGAGCGCGCGCTCGAGAAGCTCGCGAAGTTCACGCCCAAGATCGGCTACCCGGTGCGCTGGCGCGACTACTCCGCCCTCTCGATCGACCCGGCCGACCTGCTCGGCAACGCCCGCCGCGTGGCCGAGTTCGAGTTCGCCCGCGAGCTCGGCAAGATCGGCCGCCCGCTCGACCGCGACGAGTGGTTCATGACCCCGCAGACGATCAACGCGTACTACAACCCGGGCTTCAACGAGATCGTCTTCCCGGCCGCGATCTTGCAGTTCCCCTTCTTCGACGAGGCCCGCGACCCCGCCGCGAACTACGGAGCGATCGGCGCCGTCATCGGCCACGAGATCGGCCACGGCTTCGACGACCAGGGCTCGCGCTTCGACGGCGACGGCCGCCTCACCGACTGGTGGACCGAGGAGGACCGGGCCGCGTTCGAGGAGCGGACGAAGGCGCTCATCGCGCAGTACGACGCGCTCGCTCCCGCGACCACGCCCGGGCACCACGTGAACGGCGCCCTGACCATCGGCGAGAACATCGGCGACCTCGGCGGTCTCGGCATCGCCTGGAAGGCGTACCTGCTCTCGCTGGACGGCGAGGAGCCGCCCGTCGTGGACGGCCTGACCGGCGCCGAGCGCTTCTTCCTCTCCTGGGCGCAGGCCTGGCAGCAGAAGTCCCGCGACGAGGAGACGATCCGCCTCCTCGCCATCGATCCGCACGCTCCGGCCGAGTTCCGCTGCAACCAGATCGTCCGGAACATCGACGAGTTCTACGCTACTTTTGACGTCTCCGAAGGCGACGCCCTCTGGCTCTCCCCGAGCGAGCGCGTCACCATCTGGTAGTCGCCGCCGACCACCTCCGCAGCACGGACGAGGAGCCCCGGGCATCGAGAGCCGACCGATGCCGCGGGGTCGTCCGTCGATCGCGCGTCCTGCCGGCGCGTGAGGACCCAGGTCCCCCCTCCGCACGACCGCACTCCCGACCCGTAGAGGGGCCGTACCCGTGGTGATCCCCACCAGCGAGACCCGCCGTGAGAGCCGACGCAACCGCCGGGGGCGCCACAAGGGCGGCGGTGACCGCGAGAACTTCCAGCGCGGCTTCGACGCCCTCGGCCGTCTCGCGATCGACGGGGTCGTCGTCTCGGCGCGCGCCGTCGACCTGGCGACCGGCCGCACCCTGTTCGCGGTCGACGACTCCGTCTCGATGCCCACCGCCTCCCTCGGCACTGTCGTGCTGCTGATCGAGGTCGCCGCCCGGCTGGCGAACGAGCCGCAGGAGAACCTGCGCCTGGTCGACCGGACTGCAGCGGACGCGGTCTCGGGCTCCGGGCTCTGGCAGCACCTCCAGGTGCCGTCGATGCCGATCGCCGACCTCGCCGCCCTCGTCGGGGCCTCGAGCGACAACCTCGCGACCAACGTCCTGCTGCGCCGCGTCGGCCTCGACGCCGTGCGCGAGCGGGCGGAGGCGCTCGGCCTCTCCCGCACCGCCCTGCTCGACGTCGTGCGCGACGAGCGCGGCCCGGACGACGCGCCGCAGCTCTCGATCGGCTCCGCCCGCGAGCTGACCTGGCTGCTCGCCACCCTCGCGAACGGCGAGATCGTCGACGCCGCCGTGAGCTCGCGGGTGATCGGCTGGCTCTCGCTCGGCACCGACCTCTCGATGGTCGCCGCCTCGTTCGGGCTCGACCCGCTCGCGCACCGCCACCCCGACCACGGCGTCCTGCTCGTCAACGCGACCGGCACCGACGTCGGCGTCCGCGCCGAGGCGGGCGTCCTCCGCGGCCCGCGCGCCGGAGTCGCCTACGCGGTCGCCACCCAGTTCGACGACACGACCCTGCACTACCGCCTCGCGGTGCTGGAGGGCATGCGCACCCTCGGAGCCGACCTGCTCGAGTACGTGCACTGACGGCTGCCGGGGCGGAGGCTCCTCCGGAGCAGGCCGACCCCGCGGCGCCCCTCGGGTGCCCCGTCAAGTCCGTGACCGCCTCCGGGGGCGCGACCTAGGCTGCCCGCAGCGGCGCCGCCTCCCGGGCGCACCGCGGAGAGGGAACCATGAGCAGCTTCGGCTTCGACGCCCCCGAGGACGTCACCGACACCACCCGCCCCGACGGCGACTCCCTGCCGGTCCCGCCGGAGGACCCGGCCGAGATCGACGACCCCGAGTCGATCGACGAGGCGCTCGACCAGGGCGCCGACGCCCGCCTCGGCGACGACCAGGACCCGCCGGAGCACCCCTTCATCCCGTCGCCCAGCTGATCGGCCGGCCGGGCGCCCCAGCGGCGCCCGGCCTTGTCCGACCTGGCTGCTCCTCCGAGCCGACTACTCCTTCGACCCCGGCTTCAGGCGGTTCGCGAGGCGCTTGATCGGGTGGGCGGGCTCGCGCTCCGCCGGATCCTCGACCTCGAGGCCGTAGAACGTGCCGATGTCGCCGACGAACGCCTTGCGGCGGGCCTTGTCGTACGCGCGGATCTCGCGGCGGAAGGCGATCACCGTCGCGACGCACATCAGGATCATCACGACGCTGAACGGCAGGGCCGAGAGGATCGCCGCGGTCTGCAGGGCGTCGAGGCCGCCGGCGACCAGGAGCGACAGGGCGAGCAGCGCGGTCGCGACGGCGAAGAACACGCGGATGCGGTTGCGCGGCTCCGGCTCGCCGCCGGTCGCGATCATCGACATCACCAGCGCTCCGGAGTCAGCGGAGGTCACGAAGAAGACGCCGATCAGGAGGATCGCGCCGATCGTCAGCACCGAGCCCGCGGGCAGTCCCTGCAGCATCGAGAAGAGCGCCAGGTTGGTGTCGACCGAGCCGTCGGCGCCGACGAGGCCGCCGTCGCCGTAGAGCTCGCGGTAGATGGCCGTGCCGCCGAGGACGCTGAACCAGAGGAAGGTCATGATCGTCGGCACGAGCAGCACGCCGCCGACGAACTCGCGGACCGTCCGGCCCTTCGAGACGCGGGCGATGAAGATGCCGACGAACGGCGCCCACGACATCCACCAGCCCCAGTAGAACGTGGTCCACGAGGCCTGCCACTGCTCGCCCTCGCGCCCGGCGTAGGCGCTGACCGTGAAGGTCAGGCCGATGAAGTTCTGCAGGTAGTTGCCGAGCGACTGCACGAACTCGCGGAGGAGGAACTGGGTCGGGCCGGCGACGAGCACGAAGACGAGGAGCGCGGCGGCGAGCAGCAGGTTGCCGGTCGAGAGCCACTTCATGCCCTTGCCCACGCCCGAGATCAGCGAGAAGACGGTCAGGCCCGTGACGACGGCGATGACCACGATCTGCACGGTGAGCGACGACTCCACGATGCCGCTCGCCTCCAGGCCCGCCGAGATCTGGGTGACGCCCAGGCCGAGCGAGGTCGCGACTCCGAACATGGTGCCGACCAGGGCGACCACGTCGATCGCGTTGCCCCAGCCGCCGCGGACCCGGCGGCCCAGCAGCGGCTCCAGCGCCCAGCGGATCGACACCGGCCGCTTGCGGCGGTGGATCGCGTACGCGAGGGCGAGGCCGACCACCACGTAGATGGACCAGGCGTGGACGCCCCAGTGCAGGTAGGTCTGCGAGATCGCGCTCTGCGCGAGCTGCGTCTCGGTGCCGGTGACGCCCGGGCGCGGAGTGGCGAAGTGGGTGAGCGGCTCCGCGACGCCGTAGAAGACGAGGCCGATGCCCATGCCGGCGGCGAAGAGGAGCGAGATCCAGGCGAGCATCGAGAACTCGGGCTCGTCGTCGTCGGCGCCGAGCTTGATGTCGCCGAAGCGGCTCACGCCCATCCAGATGGCGAAGGCCACGAAGACCGCGGCGATCAGCACGTAGTACCAGCTGAACGTGTTGACGACGGTGGTCTGCAGCGTCGAGAACACGGAGGTCGCGGCGTCGGGCGCGAGGATCGCGAAGGCCGCGATCGACAGCGTGAGGACGGCGGCGGGCCAGAAGACCCACCGCGCGAGGCGGTGCGGAGGGGCGGTCGTGCCCGCGGTGGCGGGGGTGGTGTCCGGGGAGGACGGGTGCTCGGACATGGGGTCCTCTCGTCGGCGGCAACCGTCCACGGTACACGGGGGCCCGTCGGCGGCCCCGGCCGGGGGAGCCGGGCTGGCATGACCCGGCCCCGGTGCGGGAGGCTGGACCCGTGCAGTTCAGAGTGTTCACCGAACCCCAGCAGGGCGCGAGCTACGAGGACCTCCTCGCCGTCGCGCAGGCCGCCGAGAGCCTCGGCTACGACGGCTTCTTCCGCTCCGACCACTACCTCCGGATGGGGGACGGCGACCCCGGCGTGGGCCCGTCCGACGCGTGGACGACACTCGCCGGCCTCGCCCGCGAGACCGAGCGGATCGCGCTCGGCACCCTCGTCTCCTCCGTCACCTACCGGCCGCCGGGGATCCTCGCGATCCAGGTCGCCCAGGTCGACGCGATGTCCGGGGGCCGTGCCGAGCTCGGCCTCGGCACCGGCTGGTTCGAGGAGGAGCACGCCGCGTACGGCATCCCCTTCCCTCCGCGCCGCTTCGACCTCCTCGAGGAGCAGCTCGAGATCGTGACCGGCCTGTGGTCGACGCCGGTCGGCGAGCGCTACTCCTTCGCCGGCGAGCACTACACGCTGACCGACTCCCCGGCCCTGCCCAAGCCCGCCCGCCTGCCGCTGCCGGTCATCGTCGGCGGCGGCGGCCCCAAGCGGACCCCGGCGCTCGCGGCGCGGTTCGCGAGCGAGTTCAATCTGCCCTTCCCCGAGTTCGACGCGATCCCGGGGGCCTTCGAGCGCGTCGACGAGGCGTGCCGGGCGATCGGGCGCGAGCCCTCGTCGCTCGTGCACTCGGTCGCGCTGATCGCGGTCGGCGGAGGCGACGAGGCGGAGTTCACGCGCCGTGCCGCGGCGATCGGCCGCGAGCCCGCCGAGCTGCGCGAGCACGGAGTGGCCGGCGGCGTCGACGAGGCGGTCGACCGCCTCGAGTCCCTCCGCGAGGCCGGCTGCGAGCGCGTCTACCTGCAGTTCATGGACCTGCAGGACCTCGACCACCTCGACTTCTTCGCCCGGGAGGTCCTGCCGCGCCTGTCGGCGTAGGGCGGGCGCCGCTGCTGCCGACTCTACGTCGACCGTCCAGGAGTCGTCGCACTCGCGCTCGACTGCGACGACTCCTGGCTTCTCGCGGTCTCGTCCTCGCGGCTTCGCGCCGAGTGCGACGACTCCTGGGCACTCGCGGGCTGCGGGCAGCACGCTCCGGCCCGCGCGCCCGGGCGTCCGTCCGCGCTGCGGCCTACGCTGGAGGGATGGCGGACACGATCGAGCGCGCGGACGAGCGCCTGGCGACCCGCTCGGCGGCCGAGGTCCCGTGGATCGTGCTGGTCTGGGACGATCCGGTCAACCTGATGTCGTACGTCTCGTACGTCTTCCGCAGCTACTTCGGCTTCGGCCGGGCCGAGGCGGAGCGGCTGATGCTGCAGGTGCACACCGAGGGGCGCGCGGTCGTCGCGACCGGCAACCGCGAGGAGATGGAGCGGCACGTGGAGGCGATGCACGGCTACGGCCTGTGGGCGACGCTGCAGAAGGCCGACGCGTGAGCGCCCCGCTGCTCCCGGCCGCCGCGGAGACCGGAGAGCACCCCGCTCGCGGCATCCGAGGACTCGGCTGATGCGCGCGTTCCGCCGCGACTCCTCCGGAGCGGCCGTCGCCCGCTTCGACCGCGAGGAGGCCGGGATCCTCCGCCACCTGGCCGGCGAGATGCTCGAGCTGCTCGACCGCGGGGCGTCCTCGGAGGAGGCCCGCTCCGATCCGGCGCTCGCGCGCCTCCTGCCCGACGCCTACCGCGACGACGCCGAGGCGGCCGACGAGTTCCGCCGCTTCACCGCTCCGGACCTCGCCGCCCGCAAGATGGACGACGCCCGCGCCGTCACGGCGGCCCTCGACGCCGGCGACGGCACGAGTCACGGCCGGATCTTCGAGGGGCTGGGCGAGGTCGCGGTCCGTCTCGAGGAGCCGCAGGCGATCGCCTGGCTCCGCGCACTGACCGACATGCGGCTCGCTCTGGCCGTGCGGCTGGGGATCGACGACACCGACGACGTCGTCCCGGAGGAGGGGAGCGCGGCCGCGATCCGCAGCGTCTACGACTGGCTGGGCGGCGTGCAGGACGGACTCGTCCGCGCCGTCGACGTGTGATCCGCTCGTCCTTCCAGCGATTCCACAGCTGTGGACAACCCTGTGGAAAGGTGTGGAGAACCGGCTCCGGGAGCACCTCCGAACGGCGGAGCGCCGGGCGCGGGGGTGTGGAAACGCGTAGCGTCCACCCTGTGAACACTCCGAGCACCGCCGACGCCCAGCGCACCGCCGACGACATCCAGGACTCGCGGGCGGTGCGGACCCTCGCCCGCGGCGGCTTCGCGGCGAACGGCCTCGTCCACCTCCTGATCGGAGTGATCGCGCTCGGCGTGGCCCGCGGCGGCGGAGGCGAGGCCGACCAGAGCGGTGCTCTCGGCGCCCTCGCGGCGCAGCCCGGCGGTCTGGTGATCCTCTGGATCTGCACGGTCGGCCTCTTCGGCCTGGCGCTCTGGGGGCTGCTCGAGGCGTTCCTCGTCCGCCCGCGCGAGAGCGCCCTGAAGACCTGGGGCAGCCGGCTGAAGGAGGCGGGCAAGGCCGTCGTCTACGGCGCCCTCGGCGTGACGGCGCTGAAGTTCGCGACGGGCGGCGGGTCGAGCTCGTCCGAGTCGTCCGAGAGCGCGAGCGCGCAGGTGCTCTCGGCGCCGGGCGGAGTCGTGCTGCTCGTGATCGCGGGACTGGCCGTCCTCGCGGTCGGCGGCGTCTTCGTGTACCGCGGAGCGAGCAGGAAGTTCCTCGAGAACGTCGCGGAGCCGGGCGGTACGGCGGGCACCGTCGTCACCGTGCTCGGCGTCGCCGGCTACGTCGCCAAGGGCGTGGTCCTCGGCGCTCTCGGCGTGCTGCTGATCGTCGCCGCCGTCACCCATGATCCGGAGCAGGCGGGCGGGCTCGACGAGGCGCTGAAGTCGCTCGTGGAGCTGCCGGCAGGTGTGCTCCTCCTCGGCTTCGTCGCCGTCGGGCTCATCGCCTACGGGCTCTTCTGCTTCGCCCGCGCGCGCTGGCCGCGCCTCTGATGTCGGATAGCGGATCCGCTCCTTACATGTCACCCCCCTTCCGCGCAACTGGTCCCGCCGTCCCGGAGTCGGTGACACGCTGAGGCCTGTGAGTGCTGGAGGCGAGGACGCGACCGGTGGACGGGTGCGTCCGCCGCTGACGCAGGACGCCGCCCGTCTGCTGACCCGCTCCGCCACGGGGGACGCCTCCGCTCTGGGAGAGCTCGTCGACCGCTTCGGCGGCCTCGTCTCGGCGTGCGTCGGCACGGTCCAGGCCGACCCGGCCGGCCGCGACCGGCTCTGCACCGACGTCTTCACCGCCGTCTGGCGCCGCTCCCGCGAGGGCGCCCGCTCGCCGGAGCCCGTGCTCTGGGTGCTCGAGGTCCTCTGCGAGACCCTCGGCACCGCGCACGAGCTCGCCCGGCGTCCGCTCGGCAGCGGCCTGCTCGCCCTCGACTGCCCGGACCGCGAGCTCCTGCTGCTGGCTGCGGCCGGCGGCTTCTCGCAGGCCGAGATCTCGGCGCTGACCGGGATCGACGAGTTCCGGCTGCGCTCGATCCTCCGGAACGCGCTCGAGACGCTCCAGGGCCGCGACAGCGATCTTCTGACGGCCTGACCGCCGGAGCCGTCGCGGGAGTAAAGTTGAGTCCGTCGAACTCAACTTTCGAGCCACGGAGGAGACCACCATCATGCAGGCCGGTCGGATGCCCCAGCAGGACGAGAAGTCCGCACTCGAGCAGTACGGCGTCAACCTGACCGCCATCGCGGCGAGCGGCAAGCTCGACCCGGTGATCGGGAGGGACGCCGAGATCCGGCGCGTCAGCCAGGTGCTCACGCGCCGCACCAAGAACAACCCCGTCCTCATCGGCGAGCCCGGCGTCGGCAAGACCGCCGTCGTCGAGGGGCTCGCCCAGCGGATCGTCGCGGGCGACGTCGCCGAGAGCCTCAAGGGCAAGCAGCTCGTCAGCCTCGACCTCTCGGCCCTGATCGCCGGAGCGAAGTACCGCGGCGAGTTCGAGGAGCGGCTGAAGGCCGTGCTCCAGGAGATCGAGGAGTCCGACGGCCGGATCATCACCTTCATCGACGAGCTGCACACGCTGATGGGCGCGGGCGGCGGCGAGGGGTCGGTGGCGGCCGCGAACATGCTCAAGCCCATGCTGGCGCGCGGCGAGCTGCGGATGATCGGCGCGACGACGCTCGACGAGTACCGCCAGTACATCGAGAAGGACGCCGCTCTCGAGCGCCGCTTCCAGCAGGTCTTCGTCGGCGAGCCGACCGTCGAGGACACCGTGGCGATCCTCCGCGGGCTGAAGGAGCGCTACGAGGCGCACCACAAGGTGGCGATCGCCGATTCCGCCCTGGTCGCCGCCGCGTCGCTCTCGAACCGCTACATCACCTCCCGCCAGCTGCCGGACAAGGCGATCGACCTGATCGACGAGGCCGCGTCGCGGCTGCGCATGGAGATCGACTCCGCTCCCGTCGAGATCGACGAGCTGCGCCGCTCCGTCGACCGGCTGAGGCTCGAGGAGCTGGCGCTGAAGAAGGAGAAGGACGAGGCCTCGAAGGCGCGGCTGGAGAAGCTGCGCGAGGACCTGGCCCGCCGCGGCGCCCAGCTCGAGGAGCTGCAGGAGCGCTGGGAGCGCGAGCGCGCCTCCCTCAACCGCGTCGGCGAGCTCAAGAACCGGCTCGACGCCCTGCGGATCGCCGCCGAGCGGGCGCAGCGCGAGGGCAAGCTCGAGCGCGCGTCGAAGCTGCTCTACGGCGACATCCCGGTGATCGAGCGCGAGCTCGCGGCCGCCGAGGCGGAGGAGGAGCCGGCCGAGGGCCGCATGGTCAACGAGCAGGTGACGGCCGACGACATCGCCGCGGTGATCGCCGCCTGGACGGGGATCCCCGTCGGGCGCCTCCTGCAGGGCGAGACCGAGAAGCTGCTGCACCTCGAGACCGAGCTGCACCGCCGACTGATCGGCCAGGACGAGGCGGTGTCGGCCGTCGCGGACGCGGTGCGCCGCACCCGCGCGGGCATCTCCGACCCCGACCGGCCGACCGGCTCCTTCCTCTTCCTCGGGCCGACCGGCGTCGGCAAGACCGAGCTGGCGAAGGCGCTCGCCGACCACCTCTTCGACGACGAGAAGGCGATGGTCCGCATCGACATGTCGGAGTACGGCGAGAAGTTCGCCGTCTCGCGGCTGGTCGGCGCCCCTCCCGGCTACATCGGCTACGAGCAGGGCGGCCAGCTCACGGAGGCGGTCCGCCGCCGCCCGTACTCGGTGGTGCTCCTCGACGAGATCGAGAAGGCGCACCCCGAGGTGTTCGACGTCCTGCTCCAGGTGCTCGACGACGGCCGGCTCACCGACGGCCAGGGGCGGACGGTCGACTTCCGCAACACGATCCTCATCCTCACCTCCAACCTGGGGTCGCAGTTCCTCGTGGACCCGGCGCTGTCACGGCCGCAGAAGGAGGAGGCGGTCCAGCAGATGGTGCGCCAGGCCTTCAAGCCCGAGTTCGTGAACCGGCTCGACGACATCGTGATCTTCGACGCGCTCGACCGCACCGAGCTCGGCGAGATCGTGTCGCTGTACGTCGACCGGCTGTCGAGGAGGCTCTCGGAGCGACGGCTCGACCTGGCGGTGACGCCCGCGGCCCGCGGGTGGCTGGCCGAGCGCGGCTACGACCCGCAGTACGGCGCGCGGCCGCTGCGCCGGCTGATGCAGCGGGCGATCGACGACCAGCTGGCGACGGCGCTGCTCGGCGGCACGGTGCGCGACGGGGACGTGGTGCTGGTGGACGTGGCGCCGGACGGCGAGAGCCTGTCGGTGACGGCCGGGATGCCCGCGTCGGACTGACCGGGGTGCTCGACCCCTGTCGCGAGTCCGCAGACGTCGCGGTTTTCGCGGTCGAGTACCGCTACTCCTGCGTTCCCGCAGGGGGAGGAGCGCGGGGGCGGCGACGGGATGTCTCTCCACAGGGCGCGCGAGGGCGGGAGTCGTCCACAGTCGCGGGATCCGCGGCGCGCCCGTCCGGCGGGCTCCGTAGCGTCGGCGGCATGTCCTTCGAAACGCCCGGCCCCCGGATGGCCGACCTCCCTCCCGAGGAGAGGCCGAGGGAGCGCCTCCGCGCCTACTGACCGGAGGCGCTCACCGACGCCGAGACCCTCGCCGTGCTCATCGGGGCCGGCGTCCGCGGCGCCAACGCGACCGTCGTCGCGCAGCGCCTCCTCGCGCGCTTCGGCGGCATCGACGCCGTCGCCCGGGCCGGGGTGGCCGATCTGATGCGGCACCGCGGAGTCGGTGAGGTCGCCGCCTGCCGCCTGGTCGCCTCCTTCGAGCTGCGGCGGAGGATGAACCGCGCCTCGCGCGCCGCCCGCGTCTCAGACGCCGCCGGCCTGGCCGGGCTCGTCGCTCCGCTGCTGGCCGCCCGGCCGGTCGAGACCGTGCTGGCGGTGGCGCTCGCCGAATCCGGAGCCGTCCGCGACGTCCTGACGCTGGCCGACGGAGCCCCGGCGCACGCCGAGATCCCCGTCGCCGCCGTGCTCGCCGAGGTGCTGGCGCGCGGCGCGGCGGGCATCGGCCTGGCGCACAGCCACGCGGGCGAGGCCGTGGTGCTCCCCTCCGACCGTGCGGCGACGCGGGCGATCGCCGACGGGGCAGAGGCGTGCGGCCTGCGGTTCCTCGCGCACGTCGTGATCGGGCGCGACGGCTGGGCGGAGGCGCAGCCGTGACGTGGCGCAGGGCTGCTGCGGGGCCCCTCCGTTCCGGCAGGACGCCTCCCGCCCGGCGCCGGACCGCCCCCGGCCGCGCCTCGGCTCTCCACCTGGGCCGCGTCGGCGCGCGTTCGTGCAAGCCCCCGCCTCTCCGGCGCCCGCGGCCGGTCGCGGGCGTACCGTGGACGCCGACCCCATCCCCCTCCCGACCAGGAGCACCCATGCGAGCAACACTCATCCACGGCGAGCGCGACATCCGACTCGAGGAGGTCCCCGACCCGCAGCTCTCGACGGGGCGCGACGCGATCGTCCGCGTCACCGCGGCCTGCGTCTGCGGCTCGGACCTGTGGCCCTACCGCGGCGTCACGCCCACCAAGGAGGCGCACCGCATCGGCCACGAGTTCGTCGGCGTCGTCGAGGAGATCGGCGACGACGTGCACGACGTCGCGGTCGGCGACTTCGTGATCGCCCCGTTCTACGTCTGCGACGGCACCTGCGCGAACTGCGCCAACGGCGTCTCCACCTCGTGCCTCACCGGCGGCTGGTGGGGCGCCGAGGTCCGCGAGGAGGGCTTCGCGGACGGCGCCCAGGGCGAGAAGGTGCGCGTGCCCCTCGCCGACGGCACGCTCTTCCGCGTGGGCATCGATCCGGACCCGGCGCTCATCCCCAGCCTGCTCACCCTCGCCGACGTGATGGGGACCGGCCACCACGCCGCGGTCTCGGCCGGCGTCACCGCTGGCTCGACCGTCGCGGTCGTCGGCGACGGCGCGGTCGGCCTCTGCGCCGTCCTGGCGGCCAAGCGCCTCGGCGCGACCACGATCATCGCGATGTCGCGGCACGAGTCGCGGCAGAACCTCGCCCGCCGCTTCGGGGCGACCCACATCGTCGAGACCCGCGGCGACGAGGGCGTCGCGCGCGTCCGCGAGCTGACCGGCGGGATCGGCGCCGACTGCGTGCTCGAGTGCGTCGGCACCAAGGAGTCGATGCAGCAGGCCCTCGACTCCGCCCGCCCCGGCGGGATGGTCGGCTACGTCGGCGTCCCCAACGGAGGCCCCGAGCTGCCCGTCCGCCAGATGTTTGGCTCGAACGTGGGCGTCAACGGCGGAGTCGCGCCGGTCCGCGGCTACATGGCCGAGCTGCTGCCCGACGTGCTCAGCGGCGCGATCGAGCCCGGTCTGGTCTTCGACCTCGAGCTGCCCCTCGAGGAGATCGCCGAGGCGTACGCCGCCATGGACGAGCGCCGCGCGATCAAGACCCTCGTGCGTCCGTAGTCCCGCCGAGGGGCGCCGGCACGGTCGCGAGGAGTAGCCTCCCGCGCATGACCGCGTCAGCCCGCACCGCCGCGACGGCGCCCCTCTTCCACCCCGACCTCGCGCTCGGCCGCTTCCTCCCGCCGATCGTCCTCGGCCCGCGACTGCTGCGCCTCGCCACGCGACGCGCCGCCGAGGGAGGCGAGGCTCCGCCCGACATCGTGGTCGACGACGTCGAGATCCCCGTCGCCGGAGCCGCTCCCGTCCGGGCCCGCAGCTATCGGCCGCGCATCGTCCGCGGTACCGCTCCCGCGCTCCTCTGGGTGCACGGCGGCGGCATGGTGCTCGGCAGCCACCTCCAGGACGAGGCGTCCTGCATCGACTTCGCCCGCACCCTGGGCATCACGGTCGTCTCCGTCGACTACCGCCTCGCGCCCGCGCATCCGGCCCCGGCTGCCGTCGAGGACGTGCTGGCCGCGTTCGACTGGCTCGTCGAGCACGCGCAGGAGCGCGGCGTCGACCCGGCGCGCATCGCCGTCGGAGGCGCGAGCGCGGGCGGCGGCATCGCCGCGGGTGCGACCCTCCTCGCCCACGACCGCGGAGGAGCGCAGCCCGCGTTCCAGCTGCTCGTCTACCCGATGCTCGACGACCGCACCGTCACCCGGCCCGGTCCTCCTCCGCGCGGAGTCCGCGTCTGGACCCCGGGCAGCAACCGCTTCGGCTGGACCGCCTACCTCGCCGGCGAGCCCGGCGGCCCCGGCGTCACGGCCTACGCCGCCCCCGCCCGCCGCGACGACCTCACGGGCCTGCCGCCGGCCTGGATCGGCGTCGGCGGCCTCGACCTCTTCCACGACGAGGACGTCCGCTACGCCGAGCGCCTGCGCGCGGCCGGAGTGCCGTGCGGGCTCGAGATCGTGGAGGGCGCCTTCCACGGCTTCGACGCCCTGTTCCGCCGGACCGGTGTGGCGAAGCGCTTCTGGGCGGCGCAGGCCGCGGCGCTCGGCGAGGCCCTCCTCGCCTGACATCCGCGTCGACGCGCCGGGCCGATTCCGTCTCCGGCGCTCGGCACTGCGAGGCTGAGGGGCGACGGCCACCGCCCGCGCGTCATTTGTGCCGTGCCTGCCGCGCATCCCTCTCCGCCCGCCGCCCCGCCCCGCCCCGTCTCCCGGAGGACCCATGGACATCGACCGCCTCGCCACCCGCTACGAGATCGCCCTGCCCGCCTGGATCGGCGACGCCCTCCGCGACGTCCCCGAGGTCCTCCCGAGCCTCGAGGACCGGATGGCCCTCGTGCACGCGCTCGCCGACCGCAACTTCCGCGAGGGGAACGGCGGCCCGTTCGCGGCGATCGTCGTCGAGCGCGACTCCGGTCGTCTCGTCTCGGTCGGAGTGAACGTCGTCCTCGGCAGCGGGGTCTCGTCCGGCCACGCCGAGGTGACGGCGCTCGGTCTCGCGCAGACCGCGCTCGGCACCTGGGACCTCGGCGGCGAGGGCCTCCCCGCGCACGACCTGGTCGTCAACTGGCGCCCGTGCGTGCAGTGCTACGGAGCGACGATGTGGTCGGGGGTGCGCCGCCTGGTCGTCGCGGGCTCCGGCCCCGAGCTCGAGGAGATCAGCACCTTCGACGAGGGGCCGATGCGCGAGGACTGGGCCGCGCAGTTCGAGGCCCGCGGCATCGAGGTCGTCGACGGCGTGCTCCGCGACGAGGCCCTCGACGTGTTCCGCGCCTACCGCGCCTCCGTCGACTCCGGCGAGGTGCTCGTCTACAACGCCCGCGCCGACTCCTGATACCGCGGCGGGTCCGGTCCTCGCATCGGTTCCGCGCCGGACGCAGGGGAGCCCCGCCTCAGCGGGGCCCGTGCGGTCCTGAGCTGCCGGCCGCTGGAAGCGGTCAGCGGCGGCTCAGCGCCACCAGTCGTCGAACATCGACAGCGGCACCTGGCGCTTGTGCTCGGTCGCGGCGTACCGCGCCTCGATGGCCTCGGCGACGGCTTGGTCGACCTCGCCGCCCTCGAGGTACGTGTCGAGGTCGGCGTAGGTGAGCCCGAGGTTCGTCTCGTCGGTCTGGCCGGGGTTGTCGTCGAGCAGGTCCGCCGTCGGCGCCTTCTCGTAGAGCCGGGCCGGTGCGTCCAGGTGCTCGAGGAGCGAGCGCCCCTGCCGCTTGGTGAGGCCGGTGAGCGGGAGGACGTCGGCGCCGCCGTCGCCGTACTTCGTGAAGAAGCCGGTGACCGCCTCGGCCGCGTGGTCGGTCCCGACGACGAGCATCCCGGCCTGGCCGGCGATCGCGTACTGCGCGATCATCCGCATCCGCGCCTTCACGTTGCCCTTCACGAAGTCGCTGATCGGCTCGTCGACCGCGTCGCCGAATGCTGCGGCCACGCCGTCGACGCCCTGGTGGATGTCGAAGACGACCTGGCGGTCCGGGCGGATGAACGTGAGGGCGAGCTGGGCGTCCTCCTCGTCGGCCTGCACCTTGTACGGCAGGCGGACCGCGATGAAGGAGGCGTCGCCGCCGCTCGCGCGGACCTGCTCGACCGCGAGCTGGCAGAGGCGCCCGGCGAGGCTCGAGTCCTGGCCGCCGCTGATGCCGAGGACGAGGCCCTTCGCGCCGGTGCTGCGGAGGTAGTCGGCGAGGAATCCGCTGCGCCGTTCGACCTCGACGGCCGGATCGACGGCGGGGGAGACGTGGAGCTCGGAGATGATCTGCTGTTGGACGTCGCGCACGGCTTCACGCTACTCCGCATGCTCCCCGGCGGCCCCTCCTCGCTGCGGACGCGCAGGCTCCCGACGCCTCCCCGAAACAGGGTCCGCCCGCCGCGTCCGACTGGCGCGGCGCCTACCCGCGCTCGGCGACGATGCGGGCGATGCGCGCCGGGACGGTGTCGTCCTGGAGGCTCGTCACGTCTCCGAGCGGGCGGCCGTCGCGGATGTCGCCGAGCAGCCGCCGCATGATCTTGCCGGAGCGGGTCTTGGGCAGATCCGGCACCACCACCACGTCGCGCGGCTTGGCGATCGGACCGATCGCGACCGCCACGTGGTCGCGCAGGAGCGCCGAGAGCGTCGTGCCGAGCGCGGCCCAGTAGGCCGGGTCCTCCTCGGCGCGGTCGACGGCCTCGTCGGAGGGGATGACGAACGCCGCGATGGCCTGGCCGGTCGTCGCGTCGGCGACTCCGACGACTCCGGCCTCGCCGACGGCCGGATGGGCGACGAGTGCCGACTCGATCTCGATCGTGGACAGGCGGTGCCCGGAGACGTTGATGACGTCGTCGACGCGGCCGAGCACCCAGACGTCGCCGTCGGCGTCGTACTTCGCGCCGTCCCCGGAGAAGAACCACCCCTGGGACGCGTAGCGGGCCCAGTAGGAGTCGCGGTACCGCTCCGGGTCGCCCCACACGGTGCGGGCGAGCGCCGGCCCGGTCCGGTCGACCACGAGGTAGCCGCCGGAGCCGTTCGGCACCCGCTCGCCGTGCTCGTCCACCACGAGGACGCCGAGCCCGGGCAGGGCTCCGAGCGACGAGCCCGGCTTGAGGGTCGAGACGCCCGGCAGCGGGCACATCACCGCAGCGCCGGTCTCGGACTGCCACCAGGTGTCGACGATCGGGCAGCGCCCGCCGCCGATCGCCTCGTGGAACCAGACCCAGGCCTCGGGGTTGATGGACTCGCCGACGGTGCCGAGCAGGCGCAGGCTCGACAGGTCGTACCGGGCGGGCACGCCCTCGGGGAACCAGGTCATCAGCGTCCGGATCAGCGTCGGCGCCGTGTAGTAGACGGTCACCCCGTACCGCTCGATGATCTCGAAGTGCCGGGCGGTGTGCGGGGTGCTCGGGGTGCCCTCGTAGATCACCTGGGTGAGCCCGTTCGAGAGCGGTCCGTAGATCTCGTAGGTGTGCGCGGTGACCCAGGCGAGGTCGGCGGTGCACCAGTGCACGTCGTCCGGCTTCGCGTCGAACACCGCCCAGTGCGTCCAGGAGGCCTGCGTGAGGTAGCCGCCGCTGGTGTGCACCAGTCCCTTGGGCTTCCCGGTCGTGCCGGAGGTGTAGATGATGAACAGCGGCGTCTCGGAGTCGAAGGCCTCGGCCTCGTGGACGTCGCTCTGCGCGTCGACCAGCTCGTGCCACCAGACGTCGCGGCCCGGGGTCCACGGGACGTCGGTCTCACCGGTGCGGCGGACGACGAGGACGTGCTCGATCGACGCGACGCCCTCGACCGCCCGGTCGGCGCTCGCCTTGACCGGCACCGCCGCTCCGCGCCGGAACTGCCCGTCCGTGGTGACCAGGAGCTTCGCGCCGGTGTCCTCCACGCGGAACCGCACCGCCTCGGCGGAGAAGCCGCCGAAGACGAGCGAGTGGATCGCGCCGATCCGCGCGATCGCGAGCGTGATGACGATGGTCTCGGGGATCACCGGGAGATAGACGACGACGCGGTCGCCCTTCCCGATCCCGAGCGCGGTCAGCGCGTTCGCGGCGCGGGAGACCTCGCGCTGGAGCTCGGCGTAGGTGATCGACCGCCGGTCGCCGCGCTCGCCCTCGAAGTGGAGGGCGGTCTTCCCGCCGCGTCCCGCGTCCACGTGGCGGTCGACGCAGTTGACGGCCACGTTCAACCGTCCACCCTCGAACCAGGTCGTGCGCGGCACCGAGAGCGAGCCGTCGGGCAGCGCAGCGGCAGGCTCCCAGCTGTGGGCGGTGTGCCACGGCTCCGCCCACTCGAGGCGGCGGGCGGCCTCCTCCCAGAACGCGACCGGATCGGCGGCGGCGCGCGAGTACTCCTCCGCGCCCGCGTTCGCCTGCGCGGCGAAGGCCGCGGGCGGGGGGAACCGGCGGTGCTCGTCGAGCAGGTTGGCGATCGTCCCGCTCACGCTCGGAGCTCCCTCCCCGGCGCTCACGCCCACTTCCTCACGGCGTAGCGCTGGAACACGCCGACGACGGCATCGGTGAGCTTGCCCAGCACGGCCAGCAGGACGATCGCCAGGAACACCCGGTCGATCCGGCCGTTGTTCTGGCTGTCGATGAGGCGGAAGCCGAGGCCCATCGAGGAGGCGATGAGCTCGGAGGCGACCAGGAACAGCCACGACTGGGCGAGCGCGAGGCGCAGCCCGGAGATCACGGACGGGATCACCGCGGGCAGCTGCACCGTCGTGAAGAGCCGGACGCCCGAGAGGCCGAAGGCGCGGCCGGCCTCGACGAGGTGCCGGTCGACATGGCCGAGCGCCGTGGCCACCGTGGTGAAGACGGGGAAGAACGCGCCGATCGTGATCAGCGTGATCTTCGACTCCTCGCCGATGCCCATCCAGAGCAGCAGCAGCGGGACCCAGGCCAGCGACGGGACCGCCCGGATCGCGCCGAGGGTCGGCCCGAGGACGACCTCCCAGACGCGGGAGAGCCCGAAGAGCGCGCCGACCACGAGCCCGAGCGCCGAGCCGAGCGCGAACCCGATGAGCACGCGCTGCGTCGAGATGGCGACGTCCTGGCCGAGGTCGCCGCGCTGGGCGAGGTCGACGCCGGCCGCCCAGACCATCGCGGGCGAGGGGAAGACCGCCACCGAGACCATCCCGGTCGTCGTCGCGATCTGCCAGGCGGCGAGCAGCAGCACGGGCAGGATCGCGCCTCCCGCGACCACGAACCACCGTCGCGTGGTGAGCGGGTGGGAGCGGTCCTCGCGGAGGCGGCGCTGGGAGGCCGCGACCGACGGGCCCGCCGTCACGAGTCCGGGCTCACCCGGCATCGGCGCGGACAGCGCGCTCCGCCGCAGCACATCGGCGTCGGTCGCGGTGTCGTCGTCGCGGATCGTCATCGTCGGTCTCCTCGGATCACGGGGTCGGGGGCGGAGGGCCGGACCCTCAGGCGCCGATGGCGCTCGGGTCGGCCGCCGAGGCGTAGGTGTCGTCGAGCAGCGAGTCGAGCGCGTCGTCGACCTGCTGCTGCGAGGCGACGTCGCCGTTCTCGACGAAGATCGGGCCGATCACGGCGAGCACGTCGGTCTGCGCGGAGCCGGGGACGTTGTCGACGTCGAGGTTGCTGCGCTCGGTGATGACCGTCGTCGCCACCGCCACGTCGAGGCCGGCGACGGAGGCGAGGATGCTCGCCGTCTCGTCCTGGTTCTCGAGCGCCCAGGCGCGGGCGTGCTCGTACGCGTTCACGACGGTCTGCGCGAGGTCCGGCTTCTCGGCGAGGAAGCTCTCGGTCGCGTTGAGCAGACCGTAGGAGTTGAAGTCGACGTTGCGGTAGAGCAGGGTCGCCCCGGCCGCCTCGGCGCCGGCCATGATCGGGTCCAGGCCCGCCCAGGCGTCGACGGAGCCGTTCTGCAGCGCCGCCCAGCCGTCGGCGTGCTGCAGGTTCTGCACCGTCACGTCGCCGATGCCCAGCCCGGCGGCCTCGAGCGCCTGCACCAGGAAGAAGTACGGGTCGGTGCCCTTGGTGGCCGCGATCTGCTTGCCCTCGAGCTGCTCGACCGACGTGATCGCCGAGCCGGCGGGGACGACGAGGGCCGACCACTCCGGCTGAGAGAAGATGTCGATCGTCCTGATCGGCGAGCCGTTCGAGCGAGCGAGCAGTGCGGCGGAGCCGGCGGTGGAGCCGACGTCGATCGCTCCGGCGCGCAGGGCCTCGTTGGCCTTGTTGGAGCCGGCCGACTGCACCCAGGCGACGGTGACCTGCTGCTCGGCGAGGGCGGCCTCGAGCCAGCCCTTCTCCTTGATGACCAGGCTCAGCGGGTTGTACGTCGCGAAGTCGAGCGTGAGCGTGCCGCCCTGAGTTCCTCCGGAGGCGGCGTCGGCGGTCGCGGCCGCCGCTCCTCCTCCGCCCTCGCCCTGCACGCAGCCCGCGAGGAGCGGGACGGCGGCGGCGGTGAGCAGACCGGCGAGAGCGGTGCGGCGGGTGAGCGGGGAGCTGGTGAACGACATGGGGGCCTCGGCTTCGGGGATGCGGTGACAGCGAGTGTGGACGCTGCGGGGGAGGGGCGGTGCGGGGAGGTGCTCGTGCGGTGGAGAGCGGGAGGAGGAGGCGGCTGGGGAGGGAGGTCGTGCCGCCCGGACCGTGCCGCCCCGGGTGGAGGGACGCGGGTCGATCCGCCCGGGGTCAGTGCCGCTCGATGCCCAGCCCCGCGAGGAGCTCGGCCCGGTGCTCGGCGAGCTCCGCCGAGCCGCGGTCGCGGGGCCGCGCGCCGGGGACGGTGACGATCCGCTGGATGCGCGAGACGCCTCCGGGCTCGTCGCGCCCGAGGAGCACGATGCGGTCGGCCAGCTGGAGGGCCTCGTCGACGTCGTGGGTGACGAGCAGGATCGTCGCCGGAGCCGCCGCGTGCACGTCGAGCAGCAGGTCCTGCATCCGCAGGCGGGTCAGCGCGTCGAGCGCCCCGAAGGGCTCGTCCAGGAGGAGCACCCCGGGGTTCCGGGCGAGGGCGCGGGCGAGGGAGGCGCGCTGGGCCATGCCTCCGGACACCTCGCGGGGCCGCGAGCGGGCGTGCGCGGTGAGGCCGACCAGCGAGAGCAGCTCGTCGACGGCGGCGCGGGCGGCCGGGCGCGGGGTGCCGCGCGGCAGGCCGAGCGCGACGTTGTCGGCGATGCTCCGCCAGGGCAGCAGCCGCGGCTCCTGGAACGCCACCGCGCAGCGCGGGTCGATGCCGGAGACGGGGGCGCCGTCGATGAGGACGGACCCCTCGGAGGCGGTGTCCAGGCCCGCCGCGATGCGCAGCAGCGTCGACTTGCCGCAGCCGCTCGGGCCGAGGATCGCGATGACCTCGCCCGCGGCGGCCTCGAGCGTCACGTCCGTCAGCACGGGGGACCCGGGCGCGAAGGTGCGGCCGACCCCCTCGAAGCGCACGGGGAACGCCGACTGGCCGAGCTCGGCGTCGAAGGCCAGGCTCGTGCGGGCGGCGGGGGTGGCGGGCATGTCTCTCCGGGCAGCGGGACGGGCGGGCGGATCGTCCGATCGTACGGAGAGGCTCCCGGCGGCACAGCGGGGACCGACACGGGGAGTAACACAGGGGGTGGGACGCGGAAGGCCTCCCCGGTCCGCGGACGGGGGAGGCCTTCCGCCGGAGGGCTACGCCTGGACGAGCACGAGCTCCTCGAGGGGCAGGCGGGTGCGCGGCGCGGTCTCGCGCTCGCGGAGGGTCTCGTTCGCCAGCGCGTCGGCGTCGGCCGCGACTCCCACCGCGGCGATCGTCACCGGGTCGAAGCGCTCGTCGACGCCGAACGCGGCGCGGACGGCGTCCTTGTCGAAGCCGGCCATCTGGTGCACGTGCAGGCCCTCGTGGTGCGCCTGGACGCTGAGGTGGGCGATCGACTGGCCGAGGTCGTAGACGGCCCAGGGGCGCGGCTTCCCCTCGGAGTCGACGGTCTCGGCGAGCGCGACGACCAGGACGGCGGCGGAGCCGGCCCAGGCGCCGTTGAAGCCGGCGAGGGTCGAGACGATGCGGTCGAACTCGTCGGTTCCGCGGCGGGCGACGATGAAGCGCCACGGCTGCGAGTTGCTGGCGGACGGGGACCAGCGCGCGGCCTCGAGGAGGGACGCGAGGGTCTCGTCGGAGACGGTCGCGGTCGCGTCGTAGGAGCGGGGGCTCCAGCGCTCCGCGAGGACGTCGAGGATCGGGGCGCTGGTGCTGGCGGTGCGGGAGGCGGTGGCGGACATCGCGGGGCTTCTTCCGTGCGGGGGACTGGGGGAGGGGCTCCGTCGCCCGTGGAGCCCAACCGTGCCCGCCCCGCGGGCATTCCCTCGCGCGCACGGCAGGCGCCCGCGCGCGCGTTCGCCCACGGAGGAGCGGGCCGCCTCCGAGCCCCGGAACGGTACGGTGGGAGACGGCGTGGTCACCCCGCGCACCACCATCCACGACTCTGGAGGATCATCCATGGCCCAGCACTTCGACGTCGTCGTCCTGGGGGCAGGCCCCGGCGGATACGTGGCCGCGATCCGCGCCGCCCAGCTCGGCAAGTCCGTCGCCGTCGTCGAGAAGCAGTACTGGGGCGGTGTCTGCCTCAACGTCGGCTGCATCCCGTCCAAGGCGCTGCTGCGCAACGCGGAGCTCGCCCACCTCTTCCACACCCAGGCGAAGCAGTTCGGCATCTCGGGCGACGTCTCGTTCGACTTCGGCGCGGCGTTCGACCGCAGCCGCTCGGTCGCGGACGGCCGCACCAAGGGCGTCCACTTCCTGATGAAGAAGAACAAGATCGCCGAGTTCGACGGCGTCGGCTCCTTCACCGGCCCGCAGGGCCTCGACGTGCAGCTGAGCAAGGGCGGCACGGAGTCGCTGACCTTCGACGACGCGATCATCGCGACCGGCGCGAGCGTCCGCCTCCTGCCCGGCGTCGAGCTCTCCGAGAACGTCGTCACCTACGAGACCCAGATCATGACCCGCGAGCTCCCCGACACGATGGCCATCGTGGGCGCGGGCGCGATCGGCATGGAGTTCGCCTACGTCCTCAAGAACTACGGCGTCGACGTGACGATCATCGAGTTCATGGACCGCGCCCTCCCCAACGAGGACCCGGACGTCTCCAAGGAGATCCAGAAGCAGTACAAGAAGCTCGGCGTCGAGATCCTGACCTCGACCAAGGTCGAGTCGGTCGTCGACAAGGACGGCTACGTCACGGTCACCTACACCGCGAAGGACGGCACGCAGTCGACCCTCGAGGTCGACAAGGTGCTCATGTCGATCGGCTGGGTCCCCCGCACCGAGGGCTTCGGCCTCGAGAAGACGGGCGTCGAGCTCACCGAGCGCGGCGCGATCGCGATCGACGACCACATGCGCACCAACGTGCCGCACATCTACGCCATCGGCGACGTCACCGCGAAGCTCCAGCTCGCGCACGTCGCGGAGGCGCAGGGCGTCGTCGCCGCCGAGACCCTCGCCGGTGCCGAGACCCAGACCCTGGGCGACTACCGGATGATGCCGCGCGCGACGTTCTGCCAGCCGCAGATCGCCTCCTTCGGCCTCACCGAGAAGCAGGCGACGGACGAGGGACACGAGATCACCGTCTCGACCTTCCCCTTCATGGCGAACGGCAAGGCCCACGGCCTCGGCGAGCCCACCGGCTTCGTGAAGCTCATCGCGAGCAAGAAGTACGGCGAGCTCCTCGGCGCCCACATGATCGGTCCGGACGTCTCGGAGCTGCTCCCCGAGCTCACGCTCGCCCAGAAGTGGGACCTCACCGCGACCGAGCTGGCCCGCAACGTGCACACCCACCCGACGCTGTCGGAGGCGCTGCAGGAGGGCTTCCACGGCCTCAAGGGGCACATGATCAACATGTAGGGCTCGTCCCTCCACGGCCTCCGGCCCGCAGGATCCCGCTCGGCTCGTCCGTGGCGGATCCGGCGGGCCGGAGCCGTCTCCGGGGGTGCCCGCCGGGCTCCGGCGACGCTCCCGCTACCGTGGGCCGATGGATCCGCGCCTGCTCGACCGCCTCGCCGCCGACGCCTGGCCCGCGCTCGTGCGGCGCCCCCTCGGCCCATGGGAGCTGCGCGCCTCCGCAGGGGTCACCAAGCGCGCGAACTCGGTGCTCGCGTCCGGCGACGTCGTCGACCAGGAGGCGGCCCTCGACACGGCGGAGGCGTTCGCCCGCGAGCACGGGATCGCGCCCCTCGTGCAGATCGGTCCGCCGAGCCCCGTCGGTCTGACCGGGCTGCTCGCCGAGCGGGGCGCCGCGCCGATCGACCGGACGCTCGTGCTGACGGGTTCGGTGCAGGAGGCGCTCGCCGCCCTGTCCACGACGTCGGGGTCCGCGCCGTCGGTATCCGCGCCGCGGCCTCGCGTCCGCCTCGCCCCCGCTCCCGACGAGGACTGGCTCGCCCTCTGGTGGTCGGTGGACGGTCGCGGTGGAGCGGAGGAGCGCGCGGTCGCCGAGCGCATCCTCGCGGGCTGCCCCTCCTCCTACGCTCTCGCCGTCGACGGGGACGGCCCGGCCGCGACCGGCCGCCTCGCGCTCGTCACGGCGCCGGACGGCGAGCTCTGGGGCGGCCTCTTCGCCCTGGCGACCCGGCCGGACGCCCGGCGCCGCGGGCTCGCCTCCGCCGTGATCCGCGCCCTCCTCGAGGACGCGTCCGGCCGGGGCGTCGCGCGCTTCTGGCTCCAGGTGCTCGCCGAGAACGCCGGCGCCCGCCGCCTCTACGCGTCCCTCGGCTGCCGCGAGTCGTCCTGGTACGAGTACTGGCGCTGACCCGCTCGCGGAGGAGGAGCGGGGCGCCCGGGTCAGGCGTTCGCGAGCACGGCGCGGGCGACGGCCTCGGCCTTCGCCGCGTCGCCGGTGACGGTCACGCGCCACCACACGTCGTCGGCCAGCGCGTCGATCTCGCAGACGCCCGCCGCGCAGCCGGTGAGGGCCTTCTCGCCGAAGCCGTCGAGCGGCTCGAGCGGGATCGCCAGGCCCGAGGTCAGCGAGAGGTTCCGCCAGCCGTCGTCGCCGTTCGGGAGCGCGTCGACCGTCACGCCCGAGTAGGCGGCGCTGGAGGCGTCGCTCCAGCTGCAGGAGGCGTATCCGGCCCGGGCGGCGGCAGCGGCCGACGCGGTGGTCGGCGTCCCGGTCCCCGTCCCCGCGGTCGCCTGCGCGAGACCGGCGGCACCGGACAGCTGCTCGGCCGTCAGGACCTCGGTGCAGACGGGCGCCGTCGCGGTGACCGGCTCGTCGAGGGTGCCGAGCGCGGCGGAGGCGGTGCCGGTCGCCAGCGCGGCGAGGTCGACCGCGGCCGGGGCGCCGCGCAGCTGCAGCGTCACCCAGGTGGAGCCGGCGAGCAGGTCCAGGTCGCAGCTGCCGTCGGTGCAGGAGCCGTAGGCCTCGACGCCGGTCTCGAGGCGCGGGGCCGGACGGCCGGCGAACGCCTCGGCGGCGTCGTCGACCGCGGCCGCGGTGATCGAGGCGTCCTCGTCGTACCAGGCGCAGCGGAGCACTCCGCCGTTCTCCTCCGCGGCCTCGCGGATCAGCTCGCCCGAGGAGCGCGTCGTCACCTCGCGGCTGCCCTCGAGAGCGCTGCGGGAGACCCCCAGCGCCGAGGCCGCCCGTGTGGCGGGGAGGAGGGAGTCGCAGCCCAGGCGGGTCGAGGCCGTGGGCGTGGGCGAGGGCGTCGGAGTCGCGGAGGGAGTCGGAGCGGCGGTCTCGGACGCCGACGGGGTGGCCGCGACGTCCGAGCGCTCGGCCGTCGTGCAGCCCGTCAGCGCGACGAGCACGGCGAGCGCGGCGCCGACCGTCGCCTGGCGCGGGAGGCGGGCCCTCACGCGGCCAGCTCGCGCTCGATCGCGGCCGTGAACGCGTCGATGTCGTCCTCCGTCGTGTCGAAGGAGCAGACCCAGCGGACCTCGCCGGTCGCCGGGTTCCAGTCGTAGAAGCGGTAGGCGGTGCGGAGCCGGTCCGCGACTCCGGGCGGCAGCGTCGCGAAGACCGCGTTGGCCTGGGTCTGCTGCGTGAACTCGAGCCCGGTGATCCGGCCGGCGGCGATCGCCTCCTCGAGCCCCGAGCGCAGGCGCGCCGCCATGGCGTTCGCGTGCCGGGCCGAGCGGAGCCACAGGGGCTCCTCCTCGCCGCCGTCGCCGAGCAGGGCGAGCAGCTGCGCCGAGATGAAGCGCATCTTGGAGGACAGCTGCATGTTGGTCTTGCGGAGGAAGGTCAGCCCGGTCGAGGCCGCCGGGTCGAGCACGACGATCGCCTCCCCGAGCAGGATGCCGTTCTTGGTGCCGCCGAACGAGAGCACGTCGACGCCCGCGTCGGTCGTGAAGGACCGCAGGGGCAGGCCGAGGGCGGCCGCGGCGTTCGCGATGCGCGCCCCGTCCATGTGCAGCCGCATGCCGAGGCCGTGCGCGTGGTCGGCGAGCGCGCGCACCTCCTCGGGGGTGTAGACGGTGCCGAGCTCGGAGGACTGGGTGATCGAGACCACGAGCGGCTGGGCGCGGTGCTCGTCGCCGAAGCCCCACGCCTCCTGGTCGACCAGCGCCGGGGTCAGCTTGCCGTCGGGCGTGGGGACCGTGAGGATCTTGATCCCGCCGACCTTCTCCGGCGCTCCGCCCTCGTCGGAGGTGATGTGCGCGGTGCCCGCCGAGACGACGGCGCCCCACCGCGGCAGCATCGACTGCAGGCCGGTGACGTTGGCGCCCGTGCCGTTGAAGACGGGGAAGGCCTGGGCCTGCTCGCCGAACTCGCGGCGGAACGCCTCCTGCAGGCGCTCGGTGTAGACGTCCTCGCCGTAGGCGATCTGGTGCGCTCCGTTGGCCGCGGCGATCGCGGCGAGGACCTCGTCGTGCACTCCGGAGTAGTTGTCGGAGGCGAAGCCGCGGACGTCGGGATCGTGCAGAGCGCTCATCCCTCCATCTTCGCAGCCCGCCGCCCGGAGGAGCCCCGGAGGCGCCCGCCGAGACACCCCTCCTGCCTCCCGCATGTTTCGGGCAGGTGAAAGGACGACGACCCGAAAGCCGATCTCCGTCAAGAAGTTGGTATCGGCTGGGAGGCAGGCCACTCTTGACGTATGCGCATGGACACGACGGGAGCTGTCCGCGACATGCCCGCCCCTCCCGGGGTGGACGAGATCGCGGCTCGCTTCGGCGATCCCGTCCTCGCGTTCGCGCCCCAGCCGAGGCTGGAGGAGTTCGCCGCGGCGCAGACGATGGCGCTCGGCCGCTTCGTCGAGATCTCGCTCTCGTACTCGTTCTACAAGAACCCGCGCAACCGCGCCGACCCCGTCAACCACGTCCCGCTGACCCCCGAGCAGAAGCGCGCGATCGAGCGCGCCGAGAACGACCACCTGCCGCCGTGGATGGTCGACCAGGTGACGCGGATGCGGTACCCGGTGCTCTGGGAGGCGGTCCGCACCTCCGTGCCGATCCCCGCCGAGCGCAGCCGGCCCCTGGAGTCCCGCCTCGCGGCCCACATGGGCGACGTGCTCCGCAACACCTTCCCGGGCCGCGTGCGCAGCCGCCGCGGCGGGATGCCGGTGGTCGCCGCCGCCCTCCGCGACGAGGACGTCGTGCGGGGCGTCCCGGTGATCGTGGACGGGGAGGCGCTGCGCGGCTACCGCGTGGACACCGATCCGGACGTGGTCGCGATCGGCGCCCGCGTCGACGGCCGCTACATGACGGTCGTGCTCGACCGGAAGATCGTGCCGGAGATCCGGATGGAGTTCGTCCGCCGCACCCCGCCGCGCCCGGCCTCGAGCCAGCCCCGGCGCTGACCGCCCGGCCGACCGCTCAGGGGCGCCCCGGCACCGCGATCCCGTGCTCGTAGGCGAACACGACCGCCTGGATCCGGTCGCGCACGCCGAGCTTCATCAGGATCTTCGAGACGTGCGTCTTCACGGTCGCCTCGCCCACGAACAGCTCGGCCGCGATCTCGGCGTTCGACCAGCCCCGCGCCAGGTGCACGAGCACCTCCCGCTCGCGGTCCGTCAGATCGGCCACTCCGGGGTGGTCGGCGGCGGTCGGCGTGCGCTCGGGCACGGACGCGAACCGCTCGATCACGCGCCGGGTGACGTCGGGGGCGAGCATCGCGTCGCCGCGGGCGACCACCTGCACGGCCTCGACCAGCTCCTCCGGCGACGCGTTCTTGAGCAGGAACCCGCTGGCGCCGGCCGAGAGCGCCTCGAAGAGGTAGTCGTCGCGGTCGAAGGTGGTGAGGATGAGCACCCGCGAGCACAGGCGCGGGTCGGCCACGATCTCGCGGGTCGCGGCCAGGCCGTCGAGCCCGGGCATCTGCACGTCCATGCAGATCACGTCGGGGCGCAGCTCGGAGGCGCGCTGCAGGGCCTCGAGCCCGGTGCGGGCCTCGCCGACCACCTCGATCCCCGGCTCCGACTCGAGGATGATGCGGAAGCCCACGCGGACGAGCTCCTGGTCGTCGACGAGCAGCACGCGCACGTGCTCGGTCATGGGCGGCCCCCGCTCGCTCGCTCCTGACGCCCCCGCGACGTCTCCGACGACGGTACCGGGTCGTCGGCGTCCGGCACGCTCGCCCGGACGGGGGACAGCGGCACCCGGGCGTGCACGAGGTAGCCTCCGCCCCTCGGCCCCATCTCGATCCAGCCGCCGACCGCGGCCGCGCGCTCGCTCATGCCGGTGTGCCCCAGTCCGCAGGAGGCGGGAGCGCTCGGGTGCGGGCCGGACCCGCCGTCGTCGGCGATCTCGAGCTCGACCGCGTCGGGGGCGTAGCGGAGGCGCACCTCGGCGTGCGCGCCGCGCCCCGCGTGCTTGCGGACGTTCGTGAGCGACTCCTGCGCGATGCGGTAGAGGCTGAGCCCCACCGTCGCGGGGATCTCGCGGGGCGTGCCGAGGGTGAGGAAGACGGTGGGCAGGCCCGACCCGCTGGACGCCGCGACCAGCTCCTCGAGCTGGGCCACCCCGCGGGTGGACGCGGCGTCGGTGAGCGGATTCGGGACCGCGTCCTCGGCGCGCAGCGCGACCAGGATGCGGTGCAGCTCCTCGATCGCCGAGCGCGCGTCGCCCTCGATGGCGCTGAGCGATGCCGCCGCCCGCTCCGGATCCCGCGCCAGCACCCGCCGCGCCGCTCCCGCCTGCACGCCCATCACGCTGACGTGGTGCGCGACCACGTCGTGCAGCTCGCGCGCGATCCGCAGCCGCTCGGAGGACACGGCCTGCCGCGAGGAGCGCTCCCGCTCGTCGTCGAGCTCGGCCGTGCGCGTCTCGAGCGCCTCCAGCCGGCGGGCCGACTGCCACGACGCCTCGCCGAAGACGTAGGCGCTGCCGAAGTAGAGCAGGTTCGACACGACCGCGAGGGCCGACTCCGCCGCGTAGGGCGAGAGCAGGCCGGGGGAGTCGTCGACCGGCACGGAGCTGCCGAAGTACTCGCCCGTGGCGAGGGTGGTGAGCAGCCAGCCCAGCATCCCGACCGCGATCGCCACTCGGACGACGAGCGCCGTGCGCCGGTTCCGGCCCCACGCGCCGACCGTGTAGAGCGCGAGGAACAGGCAGATCTGGCCGAAGAGCGACTCCGGCACCTGGAGCACGATCCCGAGCGCGTAGACGACGGAGAGCCCGGCCGCCACGCTCGCGGGGAACCGGCGGCGCAGCGCGAGGGGAAGGGTCATCAGGACGGCCCAGTGGGCGCTGACGACGGGGTGCGCCGCGTCCGGGAAGCCCGCCGAGGAGTACAGCGCGACGGAGACGATCGTCGCCACCAGCAGGATCCCCGCGGTGACCGCATCGCGCACGTATCCGGCCCGGCTCGGCGCTCGCCGGATCCAGCCCGCGTCGAGCGGGTCCGCGGCTCCGTCACCTGAGGGCATGCGCCCCACGCTAACCGACGCCGGTCGGACGGGGCCCCGGGAGGCGGAGGAGCGCACTTCGCCACCTCCCGGGCGCGACGTCAGTCCCGGCCGGTGATGCCCCGGGTCGAGGCGATGACGTCGCCCATCTTCTTCCCGAGGGCCTCGTAGAACATCGACAGCGGGAACTCGTCGTCCAGCACCGCGTCGGTGAGCCCGCGCGGGGCGCCGAGCAGCACCTCGTCCGGGAGCCCGCGGGCCCAGGCGGAGGCGGGGTGCGGAGCGAGAGTGGCCGCGATCAGCTCGTGCGCGGCCAGCCAGTGCGCCGTCTTCGGCCGGTCGATCGAGCGCCAGTAGAGCTCGTCGATCGCGTCCGAGAGGGCGACGACCACGTCGGCGACGCCGTCCCACTCGAACGCCAGCCGGGTGTCGGTCCAGTGCAGGACGCCGTGCTGGTGCAGCCAGGCGAAGAGCAGCTGGCCGCCGAGGCCGTCGTAGTTGCGCACCCGCGACCCGGTGAGCGGGAAGCGGAAGAGCCGGTCGAACAGGATCGCGTACTGCACGAAGCGCGAGCGCTCGGCCAGCGCCTCCTCCTCGTCGTCGCGGCGGTCGAGCGCGCCGAGGCGGCGCTCGATGGCGACGGCCTCGCGGAAGGCGGTGAGGTCGCACCGCAGCTCCTCCAGCGAGTAGAGGAAGAAGGGCATCCGCTGCTTGATCATGAACGGGTCGAACGGCAGGTCGCCGCGCATGTGGGTGCGGTCGTGGATGAGGTCCCACATCACGAAGGACTCCTCCGCCAGGCGCTGATCGGCCAGCAGGCGCTGCGCGTCCTCCGGGAGCTCGAGACGGGTGATCCGGGCCGCCTCCGTGACGACGCGGCGGAACCGGGCCGCCTCGCGGTCGGCGAAGATCGCGCCCCAGGTGAAGGACGGGACGGAGCGCATCGCGACCGTCTCGGGGAACAGCACGGCGCTGTCGGTGTCGTAGCCGGCGGTGAAGTCGACGAAGCGGACGGGCACGAAGAGGGCGTTCGAGTAGTCGCCCGCCTCCAGCTCGGCGACGAACCGCGGCCAGACGACCTCGACGAGGACGGCCTCGACGTGGCGGTCGCGGCTGCCGTTCTGGGTGTACATGGGGAAGACGACGAGGTGGCGGCGGCCGTCGACGCGCTCGAGCTGCGGCTGGAACGCGGTGAGCGAGTCGAGGAAGTCGGGCAGGCCGAGGCCGCCGGCGCTCCAGCGCTCGAGGTCGACGACCAGCGCGTCGAGGTACGCGGCGTCGTGCGGGAACGCGGGGGCGAGGGTGCGGACGCCGGCGACGATCCGCTCGACGAGGGTGCGCGCCTCCTCGAGCCGCTCGGGCTCGGCGAGCGAGCCGTCCTGGGACTGGAGCGGCTGCAGCGCGGCGGCGGCGGCCTTCAGGTCGAGCCAGGCGGCGGAGTCCTCCACGCGGTCCTCGACGACCTCGGGTTCTCCGACGACGGTGCTCTGCACGGCTTGCGACATGGTGATCCTCCTCACGCTGGTGATACGGGGCTGCAGGAGCGGAACGCGCTCCGACTCCGAGCGTATGGGCTCGTGCGCGCGCTTTTCTTGCGTCTCAGCGGAGCGAAGCGGCGATCTCGCGGGGGCGGGCGCACGTCTCCGCCGCCCCTCGGAGGCCCCGCGGTCAGCGGCTGCCCAGGTGTTGTGCAGGTGCCACCCCCCGTCCGGGGCTAGATTCCTCACCGCTTCCGTTTCCCTCCCCTCATCGGGTCGAAGATGGGGCGACACCGTGTCCGCATCCCGAGTGCGGAGACATCCGATCGGACAGGCGCGCCGAACACCCTGGCGGCGCGCCCGATCGGCGAGCCATCCTGAGAGAGAGGATCGGAGCGCGTGACGGGACCCGAACCCGGAAGCGACCAGAGAACAGCCAGCATCGACCACCACCCCGAGAACCTCCGCCTGCTCCCCTGGCCGCAGGCGGACGCCTCCGTCCTGCGCGACACCCTCGCGCACGCGGGCGGCGGACTCGAGAGCGAGAGCGAGATCCTCGTGCGCCACGACCGCTACCTGCGCGGTTGGGCGGACGGCGACGCGTTCTTCTACGTGGTCGAGCTGGACGGACTCTCCGTCGGCTCCATCGGCTATTGGTACGGCTGCTCGCGCGGCGTCGTCGCCTACGAGGCGGCATGGAGCATCGCTCCGCACGCCCGCGGCATCACCGCGGACTCCGTGCGGATGCTGCTCGAGGAGGCGGCGGCGTTCCCCGTGCCCCGCTTCGTGCACGCCTTCGTGGCGGAGAGCGACCTGGACGCGGGCGCGACCTGCGTCGAGGCCGGCTTCGACCGGATCGACCTCGTCGAGCAGGGCGAGCCGCCGGAGCTCTACGTGGACTGGGCGTTCGACCTGGCCGCCGTGGCCTGATCAGATCCCGTGGCGCTCCAGCCACGGCCGCAGCACCGCGAGGAACTCCTCGGGGTGCTCGAGGCCGGGCAGGTGCGCCGCGTCCTCGAGCACGTGCAGCTCGGCACCGCCCACCTCGGCGGCGAGGTGCTCGCAGACCGGCAGCGACTCCGAGAGGTCGTGCGCGCCCGCCACGACGAGGGTCGGCACGGCGATCTCCCCGAGCCGCTCGCCCGCCGGCCCGGAGGGATCGACCGGGCGGGGGGCCTCCGCCTCGTGGCCGACGCCCGTGAGCGCGAGCTCCCGGACCCGCGCGAGGAACTGCGGAGCCACGTCGTCCGCGGAGCGGTCGGGACCCACGGCCCAGAGCTCCGCCTCGACGATCGCCGCGGCCTCCCGCTCGCCCGCGAGCTCCAGCGCCTCGACCTCCCCGAAGCGGCGCTCCTCCTCCGCCGTCAGCGCGGGGTAGTCGAAGCCCGCCAGGCCCGGCGCGATCACGACCAGGCCGGTCACCCGCTCCGGATGCTCGAGCGCCAGGTCGAGCGCGAGCGTTCCGCCCCGCGAGCAGCCGACGACCACCGCGCGCTCGACGCCGAGGTGGTCGAGCACGTCCAGGGCGTCCCGGCGCGGGTCGTACTCCACGTCCTCCGTGCTCGTGCCGCCCGCGCCGCGGACGTCGTAGCGGACCACCAGCCGGTCGCGCGAGAGGTCGGGGACCAGCGGGTCCCACATCCGCAGGTCGGCGATGCCCGCGTGCACGAGCAGCAGGGCGGGCGCGGAGGCGTGGCCGTCCGCCTCCCAGTGGAGGCTCGCGCCGGGGACCTCGAGATGCGGCATGCCGCACACCGTAGGCGCGTCCCGCCGACGCTGCAACGCCCGGCCACTGCCTAGGGTGGAGGCGCGACAGCGGACGGGCCGCGGCGGGGAGGCGGCGGCGTGGAGGGCGTGCTCACCGGCTTCTCGATCATCGGGGTCGTCATCGCGGTCGGCTACCTGATCGCGCGGTTCCGGATCGTCCCGCCCGAGAGCCGGCTGATCCTGTCGCGGATCGCCTTCTTCGTCACGACGCCGGCGCTGCTGTTCACCGTGCTGTCGCGGGCCGACGTCTCCGTCCTCTTCTCCTCGTTCCTCCTCGTCTCGCTCCTGACGGTGCTGACCGTCGCCCTGCTCTACGTGCTGGCCTCGCGGCTGCTCTTCCCCCGCCCGCTGCCGGAGACGGTGATCGGGACCGCGGCCTCCTCCTACGTCAACGCCAACAACATCGGGCTGCCGGTCGCCATCTACGTGCTGGGCGATCCGCAGTGGGTGGCCCCGACACTCCTTCTGCAGCTGATCGTCCTCGCGCCGACGATCCTGACGCTGCTCGACGTCTCGACGAGCGGGCGGACCTCGGTCGGCGCGATCCTCACGCAGCCGCTGCGGAATCCGATGATCATCGCCTCCGCCCTCGGCCTCGTCGTCGCCCTCACCGGCGTCGAGCTGCCCGCGCCCGTGCTGCAGCCGTTCTCGATCATCGGCAACGCGTCGATCCCGCTGGTGCTGATCGCCTTCGGGATGTCGCTGCGCGGGCAGCGGCCGCTGGAGGCGGGGCCGGCGCGGGTCGAGGTGGTCGTCGCCTCCGTGCTCAAGTCGCTGGTGATGCCGGCGGTCGCGCTGCTGCTGGGGCGCTTCGCGTTCCACCTCGACTCCGAGCACCTCTTCGTGGTGACGGTGACCGCCGCGCTGCCGACCGCGCAGAACATCTTCACCTTCGCCTCGCGCTACGACCGGGGCGTCGCCGTCGCCCGCGACACGGCCCTCGTGACCACGGTCGCCGCGGTGCCCGTGCTCATCGGGGTGTCCCTCCTGCTGGGCTGAGCGGAGCAGCATCCCCGGCTCCCGCTCGGGCCCGGCGGAGGCGCCGGACGGCCCGCGCATCCGCGTCGCGTGTCCCTCGTCCTGGGACGGGGCCGGTGGCGCGGGCCCGGTCGCACTCCGCCGACCGTCGCTTAGGCTCTCTCGAATGAGCACCACCACGTCCGCCGACCGCTCCACCCGCGGCAGGCCGCGCCGCCGTCGCGGCCTCTGGATCACGCTGATCGTCCTCCTGGTCCTGCTGATCGGCGCCGTCGTCGCGGTGCTCCTCGGCGTGCGCACCTACGACAAGGCGATGACCGTCCGCGACAAGCTGACCGAGGCGATCCCGCTGGTGTCGCAGGTGACGGACAGGCTGACGACGTTCGACACCTCCGGTGCGGAGGAGACCGCGGGCCGGATCGCGACCCTCACCGGCGAGGCGCGCGACGAGACCGAGGACCCGGTGTGGCGGGTGATGGAGGTGGTGCCCGTCCTCGGGCCGAACCTGTCCGCGGTCCGCGCCGCGACCGAGATCGCCGACGACGTCTCCGGCCGGATCGTCACGCCGCTCTCCACGACCTCGCTCGACATCCTCAAGCCCGTCGACGGCAGGGTCGACCTCGCGGCGATCACCGAGCTGTCGCAGAAGATCACCGTCGCCAAGGAGGTCGTCGACGCGGCGCAGACCCGCGTCGAGGGCATCGACCGCGGCCCGCTGGTGCCGCAGGTCGCCTCGGCCCTCGACTCCTTCACTCCGCAGCTGGCCACCGCGACCGCGGCGATGGACCAGGTCGAGCCGCTCACCGCGATCCTCCCCGACTCCCTCGGAGCCTCCGGCCCGCGCCACTACCTGGTGATGTTCCAGAACCTGGCGGAGTCGCAGGCTCTGGGCGGCGGCGCGTCGTCGGTGATGCAGCTCGACGTCGACGGCGGCGCGATCTCGATCGGCCGTCAGCTGGGCAGCGGCGACTTCCGCGGTCTGGCGCCCGTCACCGTCGACCAGAGCGCGCTCGACACCATCGGCGAGAACATGGCGACGACCTTCAACGTCTCGACCAGCCGCCCCGACTTCCCGACGGCCGCCTCGATCGCCTCCCAGTTCTGGGCGCAGAAGTTCCCCGAGCAGAGGATCGACGGCGTCCTCGCGATCGATCCCGTCGCCCTCTCCTACCTCCTCGGCTCGACCGGGCCGGTGACCCTCACCGACGGCACGGTCCTCACGAGCGAGAACACCGTTTCGACCCTGCTCAACGAGGTCTACTTCCGCTACCCGGAGTCGGTCGTGGCCGAGCGCACCGACGAGTTCTTCTCGGAGGCGAGCGCGACGGTCCTGGGGAAGATCCTCGGCGGGGAGATGGAGCCCACGAAGATGCTCCCGGCGATCGTGAAGGCGGTCGACGAGAGCCGCATCCTCGCCTACAGCTCCGACGCCGACGAGCAGGCGCTCCTCGCGCCCACGCCGATCGCGGGGGTCCTGCCGCAGACGACGACCGACGGCACGACCACCGGAGTGTTCTTCCAGGACGCCTCGGGCGGCTCGAAGATGGACTACTACCTGAGCACGGCGGTCACGCAGTCGAGCGCGGGCCGGTGCGCCGCCTCCGGCGCGGTCTTCACCACCTCCGTCACCGTGACCAACACGATCTCGAAGGCGGTCGCTCGGACGCTGCCCGGCTACGTCGCCGCGGCCGGCGGGCGCGGTGCGTACCCCCTGGGCGACTTCGTCACCAACATCTACGTCTACGGCCCTCCCGGGACCACGGTGTCGAGCGCGGCCTGGGCCGACGGCACGGGCTACGGACCCGAGAGCCTCGACGACCTCGGCCGTCCCGTCTCGAAGGTCGCCGTGCAGCTCTCGCCCGGCCAGTCCGAGACGTTCGACGTGCAGTTCAGCGCCGGCGACGCCTCCGGCTTCGGCGACCAGACCGTGCGGGTGACCCCGATGATCAACCCCACCGCGGTCACGCTGAACGACGAGCCCGCCTGCGGCTGACCGCGCCGGCGGTCGGCGCCCCGGGTCGGTGCTGGACCAGCGCTGACCGCGCCGACCGCTGACGCGCCCCCGGGTCGGTGCTGGACCAGCGCCGCCCGCCCGACCGCTGACGCGCCCCCGGGTCGGTGCTAGACCAGCGCCGACCCGGGGATCGAGCTCGTCACGAGCGAGGAGGCGAGGAACGCGGTGGCGATGCAGAGCACGAACCCGATGACCGGCACGAGGAACGCGCGACGGCCCACGAGGTAGCGCACGACCGTCACGGCCACGGCGATCAGCGTCAGCGCGGGCGGCCCGATCAGCGCGATCGAGACGCCCCAGTCGATCCGGTCGAAGTCGCAGGCGAAGTTCTGGCCCTCGCACTGCGCGGGGAAGACCGAGAGGATCGCGGCGAGGTAGCCGAGCACGATCGTGAGCAGGCCGAGGGCGAGGCAGCCGAGGATCGAGAGCACGAGGTCCCAGCGGCGCCGGCGCGGCTTCCCGGCGGCGATGATCTCGCCCACCGAGCGGTAGGCGTCGGACCGGAACTCGTCGTGCGCGGCTGCGGGACGGGCGGTCGCAGGGCGGGCGGTCGCAGGGCGTGCCGTCGCGGGTCGGGAGGCGGGGCGGGAGGCACCGGCCGAGGCGGCCTGGGCCCGCGCGCGCTTCTTCTTCGACGAGGCCATGCTCAGAAGATCATCGGGCGGTCGTCGTCGAGGGTCGTCTCCAGGTCGAGATCGACCACCACCGGGACGTGGTCGCTCGGGGCGTCGCCCTTGCGCTCGTCGCGGTGGATCGAGGCGCCGGTGACGAGCTCGCCGAACGCGGGGGAGCCGAGCACGAAGTCGATCCGCAGCCCCTCGTTGCGCGGGAAGCGGAGCTGCTTGTAGTCCCAGTAGGTGTAGCCCTCGGGCACGAGCGGGCGGACGACGTCGCGCAGGCCCGCGTCCTCGAAGGCGGCGAAGGCGGCGCGCTCGGGGATCGAGACGTGCGTGGATCCGGGGCCGAGGCTCGGGTCGCCCACGTCGCTGTCGAGCGGCGCGACGTTCCAGTCGCCGACCAGAGCGAGCGGCAGGTCGGGCTCGGCGGCCAGCCACTCGCGGGCGCTCGCCTCGAGGGCCGCGAGCCACTCGAGCTTGTAGAGGTAGTGGGGGTCGTCGACCGCGCGGCCGTTCGGGACGTAGAGGCTCCAGACGCGCACGCCGTCGACCGTCGCGCCGATCGCGCGGGCCTCGAGCGGGAAGGAGCCGTCGGCCGCCGCCTCCTTCGCGAAGCCGGGCATGCCCGGGAAGCCGACCTGCACGTCGTCCATCGGCAGGCGCGAGGCGATGCCGACGCCGTTCCACTGGCTGAGCCCGACCATCTCGACGTGGTAGCCGGCGTCGGCGAAGGCCTCGTGCGGGAACTGCTCGGGCTTGCACTTGAGCTCCTGCATGGCGAGGACGTCCACGTCCTCGCGCACGAGCCAGTCGACGACGCGGCCGGTGCGGGCCCGGATGGAGTTCACGTTCCAGGTGGCGATGCGCATCCTGGAAGTGTAGGAGCCGCCGCCGACACGTCTCCTGCGCGTCCTCCGCGCGTCCCGGCGGCCGCGGGCCGGGGGAGTCATCCCCTCGGCGGATTGCGGAACCGGTGTCGGTGGTCGATGGTTGTCTAGCGCCGTCCCGACCGGCCGTTCGTCGTGCCGTCCGGCCGCCGCCGCCGCCCGCGCCGTGCGGGCCCGACGGGCTCCCCGGCGCTCCGCGCTCCCCAGCCCGGTCCCCTCCCCTCCCGCTCCTGCTCCGCCCCTCCGGAGGACCCATGATCCTGCTCCGCCTCGCCTCCGCCTACGCGAAGCCCTACGCGCGGTGGGTGGCCGCCGTCGTCGTGCTGCAGCTCGTCGCGACGCTCGCCGCGCTCTACCTGCCGAGCCTCAACGCCGAGATCATCGACCAGGGCATCGGCCGCGGCGACACCGACTTCATCTGGGGCACCGGCATGACCATGCTCGGCGTCTGCGTCGTGCAGGTCGCCGCGGCGATCGGAGCCGTCTACTTCGGCGCCCGCACCGCCATGTCCGTCGGCCGCGACCTGCGCCGCGACGTCTACCGCCGCGTCGACTCGCTCAGCGGGCTCGAGGTCGGCGGCTTCGGCACGGCCACCCTGATCACCCGCGGCACGAACGACGTGCAGCAGGTGCAGATGCTCGTGCTGATGACCCTCAACTTCATGGTCTCCGCGCCGATCATGTGCGTCGGCGGCATCGTCTTCGCCCTGCGCGAGGACGCCGGCCTCTCCTGGCTGGTCTGGGTGTCGGTGCCGCTGCTGTTCGTCGTGGTCGGCTTCCTGGTGTTCCTGCTGCTGCCGCTGTTCCGCCTCATGCAGGACCGGATCGACGGGATCAACAGCGTGCTCCGCGAGCAGATCACGGGCATCCGCGTGGTGCGCGCCTTCGTGCGCGAGCCGTTCGAGTCCGAGCGGTACCGCAAGGCCAACGCGGCGATCACCGAGGTGTCGATCAAGGTCGGCAACATCTTCGTGCTGATGTTCCCCGCGATCATGATGATCCTGCACCTGGCCACCGCGGCCGTGCTGTGGTTCGGCGGGCAGCGGGTCGACGCCGGTCAGATGCAGGTGGGCTCGCTCACCGCGTTCCTGCAGTACCTCCTCCAGATCCTCACCGCCGTGATGATGGGCGTCTTCATGGTGATGATGATCCCGCGCGCGGTCGTCTGCGCCGAGCGGATCCAGCAGGTGCTCGACGCCCGCACCAGCCTCACCACGCCCGAGGGCGGAGTCCCGACGCCCGCGCGCGGCCGCGTCGAGTTCTCCGGGGTCGTCTTCGGCTACCCGGGCGCCGAGCGCCCCGTGCTCTCGGGCATCGACATCGTCGCGGAGCCGGGCCGCACCACGGCCGTCGTCGGCTCCACCGGCGCCGGCAAGACGACCCTGCTCGGCCTCGTGCCGCGCCTGTTCGACCCGCAGGAGGGCACCGTCACGATCGACGGCGTGCCCGTCTCCTCCCTCGACCGGGCGCAGCTCGCCGAGGTGATCGGGCTCGTGCCCCAGCGCCCCTACCTCTTCTCGGGGACGATCGCCTCGAACCTGCGCTTCGGCCGCCCCGACGCAACGGACGCCGAGCTGTGGGAGGCGCTGCGCATCGCCCAGGGCGAGGACTTCGTGCGGAGCAAGGAGCACGGGCTCGACGAGCCGGTCTCGCAGGGCGGCACCAACGTCTCCGGCGGGCAGCGCCAGCGGCTCTGCATCGCGCGCGCCCTCGTCGCGAAGCCGCGGGTCTACCTGTTCGACGACTCGTTCTCGGCGCTCGACGTCGCGACCGATGCGCGGCTGCGGGAGTCGCTGGCCGACGCCACCACCGACGCGACCGTGATCATCGTGGCCCAGCGGGTGTCGACCATCCGCCACGCCGACCAGATCGTCGTGCTCGACGCGGGCCGCGTCGTCGGCCGCGGCACGCACGACGAGCTCCTCGAGACGAACGCGACCTACCGCGAGATCGTCGAATCCCAGCTGAGCGTCGAAGGAGTGTCCTGAGATGGCGCGCACACGCGACACCACCGCCCCCGAGGAGACGACGTCCCCCGAGCCCGAGTTCGAGCCCGGCGAGGGCGACGGCGGCATGTTCGGGGACGGGCCGCCCGCCCGCAAGGCGCAGAACTTCTGGCCCTCGGCCAAGCGCCTCTTCTCGCTGCTCGGCCCCGAGCGCGCCCGGATGGTCCTCGTGGTCGCCCTGGTCTCGCTGTCGGTCGTCCTCACCGTCATCGCGCCCAAGATCCTCGGGCAGGCGATGGACACGATCTTCAACGGCGTGATCGGCTCGCAGCTGCCCGCCGGCGTCCCGCTCGAGCAGATCATCGAGCAGCAGCGCGCCTCGGGCAACGGCACCTTCGCCGACATGCTGGCCAAGACCGACATCGTGCCCGGCGCGGGCATCGACTTCGTGGTCCTCGGCCGCCTGATCATCATCGTGCTGCTGATGTACGTCGTCGCGTCGGTGCTCATGTGGGCGCAGGGCTACATCCTCAACGGCCTCGTGATGCGGGTGGTCTTCGACCTCCGCCAGGACATCGAGGCCAAGCTCAACCGCCTCCCGTTGCGCTTCTTCGACACCCGGCAGCGCGGCGACGTGATGTCGCGCGTCACGAACGACGTCGACAACATCCAGACGGCGCTGCAGCAGGCCTTCTCGCAGCTGGTGCAGTCGGTGCTCACCATCATCGGCATCGCCGCGATGATGTTCATCGTCTCGTGGCAGCTCGCGCTGATCGCGCTGATCTCGATCCCGCTCTCGGGCGTGATCGCGGGCGTGATCGGCGCCCGCTCCCAGAAGCTCTTCGCCGCCCAGTGGAAGAACACGGGCGCGCTCAACGGCCACATCGAGGAGACCTTCTCCGGGCTCGAGATCGTCCGCGCCTTCGGCCGCGACCGCGAGATGCTCGAGGAGTTCGACCGCCGCAACGACAGCCTCTACACCGCCTCGTTCGGCGCCCAGTTCGTCTCGGGCATGATCATGCCCGCGATGACCTTCGTCTCCTACCTCTCCTACGTGCTCATCGCCGTGGTCGGCGGCCTGCGGGTCGCCTCCGGTCAGCTGACGCTCGGCGACGCGACCGCGTTCATCCAGTACTCGCGCGAGTTCACCCAGCCGGTGACCCAGCTGGCGAGCATGGCGAACATGCTGCAGTCCGGCGTCGCCTCGGCCGAGCGCACGTTCGAGCTGCTCGACGCCGAGGAGCAGGAGCCGGAGACGGCGACCGCGTCGCTCCCGCAGCGCACCGACGGCCACGTGGAGTTCGAGGGCGTCTCGTTCTCGTACGACCCGGAGCAGCCGCTGATCGAGGACCTGACCTTCTCCGCGCAGCCCGGGCAGACGGTCGCCATCGTCGGTCCGACCGGGGCGGGGAAGACCACGCTGGTCAACCTGGTCATGCGCTTCTACGAGCTCACCGGAGGGCGCATCCTGCTCGACGGCGTCGACATCACGAGCCTCGCGCGCGGCGATCTGCGCTCGCGCGTGGGCATGGTGCTGCAGGACGCGTGGCTCTTCCAGGGCACCATCCGCGAGAACATCCGCTACGGGCGCCTGGACGCGACCGACGAGGAGATCGTCGACGCGGCGAAGGCCACCATGGTCGACCGCTTCGTGCGCCAGCTGCCCGACGGCTACGACACGGTGCTGGACGCCGACGGCGGCAGCGTCTCGGCGGGCGAGCGGCAGCTGATCACGATCGCGCGCGCGTTCCTCGCGAACCCGTCGCTGCTGATCCTCGACGAGGCCACCTCCTCGGTCGACACCCGCACGGAGCTGCTCGTGCAGCACGCGATGAACGCGCTGCGCACCGACCGGACCTCGTTCGTCATCGCGCACCGGCTCTCCACGATCCGCGACTCCGACACCATCCTGGTGATGGAGTCGGGCCGGATCGTCGAGCAGGGCGCGCACGAGGCGCTCCTGAAGCAGCGCGGTGCCTACTACGAGCTCTACATGACGCAGTTCCGCGGAGGAGGCGACGAGGCGGGCGAGCACGCCGCAGCGGGCGCGCTCCCGAGCGGGGGAGGGGCCGCCCCGTAGAGTAGGCGCGTGACCGACGCACGCCAGCAGCTCATCGAGTACATCGGCTCCGACGCCGTCTTCCATGGGGACTTCACCCTCACGAGCGGCAAGAAGGCGTCGTACTACGTCGACCTGCGCCGCGTAAGCCTCGACCACCGCGTCGCGCCGCTGATCGGGCAGGTCATGCTCGACCTCATCGCGCCGATCGAGCGCGTCGACGCCGTCGGCGGCCTCACCATGGGAGCCGACCCGATCGCCGCCGCGATCCTCCATCAGGGCGCCGCCCGCGGTCTCGCCTACGACGCGTTCGTCGTGCGCAAGGAGCCCAAGGACCACGGCCGCGGCCGGCAGGTCGAGGGCCCCGACCTCGAGGGCAAGCGCGTCGTCGTCGTCGAGGACACGTCCACCACCGGCGGCTCGCCGCTGAAGGCGATCGAGGCCCTGCTGAAGGTCGGCGCCGAGATCGCAGGAGTCGCCGTCGTCGTCGACCGCGCGACCGGTGCCCGCGAGATCATCGAGGACGCCGGCTACCCGTACTTCGCCGCGATCGGTCTGGCCGACCTCGGCCTGAGCTGATGGTTGACGAGGGGGGACGCGGCGGGGGCCCGGGAGGCGGCGAGCACCCGGAGCCGGAGGGCCGCGGGTCCGAGGGCCGCGAGCCGGAGGGCCGCGAGCCCGAGCTTGCCGGATCGGAGACCTCCGAGCCGGAGCGTGCCGAGCCGGAGCGACCCGAGCCGGAGCGACCCGTCGGCAGCAGCGAGTGGCTGCTCCAGCAGCTCAGCGGCGGCCGCCTGAAGAGCATCTTCGACTCGCCCCGCCCCGTCCCTCCCGTGGAGGAGTCGCGCGCGGAGCGGACGTCCGGTCCTGCTGAGCCCGCAGCCGACGAGGCCCACGCGTCAGCGGAGGAGCGGAGGGTTGCGAGCGAGTCGGCCTCCTCCGCCGATGCGGCCGGACCGTCGTCGAGCGACAGCGACTCCGACGCGGTGTCGCGACGTACCCCTGCCGCTCCGGTCGGCCTGTGGCCGGGGGAGCCCGTGCTGAGCGCGACGCCCGCCGCCGAGGAGGCCGACGGCGACCTCCCGAAACCCGCGGACGACTCCGCTCGGGTGGAGGAGCAGGACGCCGACGCCGATCGCGGAACGGTCGTGGAGCCGGAGCGCTCCTCCGACCGCGACGGCGTCTCCGCCGAGGGACGGAGCTCTCCGGGCGACGACACGGGAGTCTCCGACACGGGAGCCCGCGCCATGGGAGTGCACGAGGCGGGTGCCCGCGAGGCGGGTGCCCGCGAGACGGGTGCCCGCGAGACGGGTGTCCGCGAGGCGGGTGCCGGTGGGACGACTGCCCGCGACACGAGTGCCTCCGACGCGGACGTGTCCGACGAGGACGCCTTCGACGCGTTCTTCGCCCCCCTCCGCGACGACGACGCCGACGGCTCCGGCTCCGACGCCTCCACCGATGCCGGCCGCACCGAGGTGCACCGCCGCGGGGCGGACTCCGTGCGCCCGGTCCTGCCGCACACCGACCCTCCCGCCGACCTGCCGACCGCCCCCGCCGGACTGCGCAGCGCCCACCGGCCGGACGACGAGCCCGATGCCGGATCCTCGACCGACCTCGACCCGGCGGACCGCTCCGGCGCCCTCTACCCCGCTGACGGACGCCCGGTCGGCGCGACCCCGCCGACTCCGCGCGAGCCGACTCCGCCCGCCGTCTACGAGTGGCCCGACCCGCGCGGGGACTGGGACCAGCCGCCCGTGTGGGAGCAGGTCGTCGCTCCGCAGGACGAGCCCGACGAGGACGGCGGCGACGAGGAGCTGTGGCGCGAGACCGCCGGCGCCTACTCGTGGAACCTCGAGCCGGCCGCCGAGCCCGCCGACCGCGCCGAGCCCGCGCCCTTCCGCACCGCTCCCGCGGCCGCCCACGTCAACGCCGCTCCGCCGCGGAAGCGCCGCTCCGCCCGGTCCCGACCCGAGAGCCGCGAACGCGACTCGGCGCCCGCCGCAGCGCCCGCGTGGCGCACGCTCAGCCGACGCCGGCTCCTGATCGGCCTGATCGCGGCGGGTGCGGTGATCCTCCTCGCCGGGCTCTTCGCGATCGGCATCGCCGTCGGGAGCGCCGGCGGCCGAGCAGAGCCGCAGGCCGTCCCGGTCGTCAGCGAGACGCCCACGGCGGAGCCGACCCCCTCGCCCACGCCGACCGCGACCCTCCCGACCGTCGGACCGCTGCCCGTCGGCACCTGGGCCTGGAGCGCGCTCCTCGGCGGCGAGTGCGTCGAGCCCTTCGACTCCGTCTGGGCGGAGGAGTTCACCGTCGTGGACTGCGCGGGGGCCCACTCCGCCCAGCTCGTCGCCACCGCGGAGCTGACCGACGCGGCGTTCCCCGGCCAGGACGCCCTGGCCGTCACCGTCTCCTCGCTCTGCCAGGCGCAGGGCGTCGTGGACGTCGCCGCGGCCGAGACCTACGGCGACGTGCAGGTCGCCGGTGCGTTCCCCGTCACCCAGGAGCAGTGGGACGCGGGCGAGCGCAGCTACTACTGCTTCGTCGACCGGGCGGGCGGCGGCGAGCTGACCGGCTCCCTCGCCGGCACCCCCGCGGCCTGACGCGCGCCGTCCCTCAGGCTTCGGGGGACGCCGCCGGGCACCGGCCCGGTGCACCCGGCCGAGCCGCGGAGCGCCCAGTAGGATCGCTCGTCGTGCAGGAGAACGAGGCGACCCCCGCGACCGGACCCACCGCCTCCGTGGAGCTCACCACGAACGGCGTCGGCCCCTGGCAGGGCGAGCGGCCCGAGGACGACCGCCTCGACCCGGAGCTGCTGGAGCGCGGCGACGCGCGCAACGTGGTCGACCGCTTCCGCTACTGGCGGATGGACGCGATCGTCGCGGAGCTCGACCGCACGCGGCACCCGTTCCACGTCGCGATCGAGAACTGGCAGCACGACATGAACATCGGCTCGATCGTCCGCAGCGCCAATGCGTTCGGCGCGGAGGGCGTCCACATCGTCGGCCGGCGGCGCTGGAACAAGCGCGGCGCGATGGTCACCGACCGCTACCAGCACGTCCAGCACCACGAGACGGTGGCCGACCTCGCGCAGTGGGCCGCGGAGGCGGACGTGCCACTCCTCGCCGTCGACAACGTCCCCGGCTGCGTGCCGCTCGAGACCTACCGGCTCCCCGAGCGCTGCCTCCTGCTGTTCGGGCAGGAGGGACCCGGCCTCTCGGAGGAGGCGATCGCCGCCTCGGAGGCCGTGCTCGAGATCACGCAGTTCGGCTCGACCCGGTCCATCAACGCCTCGGCGGCGGCAGCCGTCGCGATGCACGCCTGGGTGCTGCAGCACGTCTGCTTCTGACCCCCGCGAGCCGCGGTGCCGTGTCAGGAACCGGCGCCCGGCCCGCTGCCGGGACTCAGACCGCTGAATCCGGCGGGAACTCCGACTCCAGCGGCTCCGACGACAGGAGCTCGTGCACCCCGCTCAGCACCTCGTCCGGGCGGAACGGGTAGCGCTCGATCTCGGCCTCGTCGCTGATCCCCGTCAGCACCAGCACGGTGTGCAGGCCCGCCTCGATGCCCGCGACGATGTCGGTGTCCATCCGGTCGCCGATCATCCCGGTGTTCTCGCTGTGCGCGCCGATCTTGTTCATCGCCGAGCGGAACATCATCGGGTTCGGCTTGCCGACGACGTACGGATCCTTGCCCGTCGCCTTCGTGATGAGCGCCGCGATAGCCCCCGTCGCCGGGAGCACGCCCTCGGCGCTCGGCCCCGTCGCATCGGGATTGGTGACGATGAAGCGCGCACCCGCGACGATCAGGCGGATCGCCTTCGTGATCGCCTCGAAGCTGTAATTGCGGGTCTCGCCCACGACCACGTAGTCCGGCGCCGTCTCCGTCATGATGAAGCCCGCCTCGTGCAGCGCGGTGGTGATCCCCGCCTCGCCGATCACGAACGCGCTCCCGCCCGGCTTCTGCGACGCGCAGAAGTCCGCCGTCGCCAGAGCGCTCGTCCAGATCCGCTCCTCCGGCACGTGCAGCCCCGACCCGCGCAGCCGCGCCGCCAGATCCCGCGGCGTGAAGATCGAGTTGTTCGTCAGCACCAGGAACGGGGTGCCCGAATCGGTCCACTCCTGGATCAGCTCGGGCGCGCCGGGGAGCGCCTTGTTCTCGTGCACCAGCACGCCGTCCATGTCCGTGAGCCAGGCCTCGACTTCACTGCGGTTCGTCGCCATGGGTCGATGCTATCGGCGGCACCCCCGCGCACGACGGCGACGACCGGCGAACCGCCCGGCTCCCTCCGCTGACGCCCCTGTGGAGGGACGACCGTCGTGCGCCGGACGGCCGGACCCCGGACCCGCACAGCCCCGAGCGGGATAGCCTGGGAGGCATGAGTGGCGAGAACCTGCTGGGCCCCGAACCGACCCTCCTCCCCGACGAGCCCGCGGTCACCGCGGCCCTCGCGAAGCACGCGAACCCGGGAGCCGTCGAATTCGCCGCCCTCGCCGCCGCCCACCCGCGCTCCCCGCTGGCCTGGGCACTGCTCGCCGACAGCGTCTGGGGCATCGACGCGGCCCTCCCCTCCTACGCCTACGCCCGCGTCGGCTACCACCGCGGTCTGGACCTCCTGCGATCCGCCGGCTGGCGCGGCCAGGGTCCCATCCCGTGGCGCCACGGACCCAACCGCGGTTTCCTCCTCGCCCTCTACGCCCTCCGCCGCGCCGCCGACTCCATCGGCGAGACCGAGGAGGTCACCCGCCTCACCCAGTTCCTCCAGCAGGCCGACCCGATCGCCATCGACGAGATCGAGCGCTATCACGAGGACGCGCTTCCCCCCACTGCCGCCATCGTCATCCTCGGCAACGACTAGGCGGCGCCGGGGACGCGGTCCCGGGGGCGTCGGGCTCGGAGGCCGACCCGGAGGGCTTGAGGCGGAGTCGCGATCCCGTCCACCCGCAGTCCTGCGCATCGTCTCCTGTCGGCGTGCCACCCGCCGGCGAGGATCCGGCGGAAGCCCGACCGCTCAGGTCCTCCTCGTCCCTTCCCCTGGGTAGTGTTCGCTCCTGTGACGCTCTTCTCGGACCTCCCCGTCCTTCCCGTCCTCAGGCGCGCACGCGAGCGCGATCGCCTCGCGTCCGCGGAGGCGGGCTGCTGGGCGTGACACGGTCGGCCGGGGAGGCTCCGGTGAGCCGGTGGCGCCTGCGGGTCGCCGGGACCACGGCGGTCCTCGCCTTTCTGCTCCTGCTCGTCTGCGCCGATCCCTTCGGATCGGACTCCTCGCGGCAGTTCGTCCGGATCGCCCGCTCCCATGATCCGACTGGTCTCGTCCACGCCCTGGGTGGAGAAGGGATCGCAGTCTGCGCTCTCGCCTCACCGGCTGCAGCGGCGGCAGCCGCGCTGGTGGCGGCGAGCAGCCGTCGACCCTTCGTCCCCGCACTCGGAGTGCTCGCGCTGCTCGAGGGGGCGTCGACCGTCGAGATGATCGTCACTCCGCCGTCGGTCGGTGGCGTGCTGTACGGCCTCCTCTCGGTTCTCGCGGGCACGGCGGTCGGGGCGCTGGTCGGCACGATCCTCCGACGAGTCGTCCCGAATCGATCCGCCGCACGCTCACTGCGGATCCTCTGGCGCACGTGGCTCGCCGTCCTCCTCGCCGTCGCACTGCTCGCCGCGGTGGCGGTGCCCCTCTTCGTCCGCCCCGTTCTCGATCCCGTGGGGGGAGCCGATGCGCTCGTGGTGCTGGGTCCTGCTACTGATCGCAGGGTCGGCCGTGCGCTCGCTCTGCTCGAGGAGCACCGGGATGTCACCCTCGTGCTCTCGACTCCGCGCCTGGAGAACGGTTCGTTCGCCCGAGCCGAATGCGATGCCGGCGAGGAGGTCAGAGTCGTCTGCTTCACTCCCTCCCCGTTCACTACGGGCGGTGAGATCTCCGAGCTGAACACGCTCTCCTCGGAGTACGACTGGACCTCGGTGGCACTGATGACCTCCACTCCGCATGTGACCCGGGTCCGCACGATCGCGTCTCGCTGCCTGCGCACACCGTTCTCGGTCGGCTCGGTCGACGAGCCGCGGCGGGTGAGCGAGTGGACTCTGGCGGTGGTCTATCAGGTGCTGGCGTTCGGCAAGCTGCTGATCCTGCAATCCTGTGAGAGCGGCCGCTCGTGAAGAAGGATCCGCCCCTTGGGCCCCCCTTCTAGGGGCGGAACCATGGATCCGCGTCGTCGTTCCAGGAAAACGACAGAGTCTCCTCTGCTTCCCTCCGCGGTCGGGGGGTGCGGCCGTCGACAGCCGATGGCGGGATGATCCGAGCATGAGGAGATGACGACGACTCTCGAAACAGGACCCGGATCCCGCCGCACGTTCCTCCGCTACGGAGGAGCCGCGGCCGCGGCCGCCGTCGTCGCCGCACCCGCCGCGGAAGCCGCGGACGAGACTATACCTGCGACCCGCGTCAACGGAATCCACAACTACCTCGAATTCGCCGGGACCACTGACGAGGACAAGCTCCGCGCCGCGATCGACTATTTCGTCGCCGCTCGCCAAGAGGTCACGTTGACGATCTCGAAGAGCTTCAAGATCACGCGCACCCTCGTGATCGACTCCTCGTACATCTCGCTCGAGTTCACCTGCGGTCCGCTGAATGCGACCGCCATCACCAGCGGTCCTGCTCTCACGGTGATCGGCAGTGCCACGTCCGGCTACCCCAACAACAGGGCGGCGATCACCGGACTCCGTCTGCTGGGGCCGGGAGCGTCCGCGACGGCCAGCACCGGAATCCTGTTCAACACCGACAGCACGACTGCCGCCACCACGCGCGGGCTCGGACTCTGGGGCCTGGAGATCTCGGGCTTCGGGACCGGCGTGTCCTTCGAGAACGATGCGTTCCTGATCAGCTTCTACAACTTCCACATCTTCCGCTGCAGGACGGCCGTTTCCATGCCCGCAGGCAGAGTCAACTACGGCGAGAACATCAAGTTCATCGGCGGTGGTATCGGCACCAGCACCCTCGGCGTCTACAACGCCAACCCGAACGGCGAGCTGCACTTCGTCTCGACGTCGATCGACTTCTGCGTGCAGGCCGTGAAGGTCGACGCGGGTCGGGTGATCCTGCACCAGCCGCATATCGAGATCAACGAGAGCGGCGCGAACTCCACGCTCTCGCAGTTCGTCACCGGGTCGAGTACAGCTGCGCAGATCTCGATCTCAGGCGGACACCTCTTCTTCCATCAGGTCCCGGTGGCCAACTACCTCTTCGAGACCACTGCAGGAGGGTGGGGCGGCGGAATCCAGGTCCATCAACTGTCGATGTTCAATACGCAGATGAAATCGGGATATCTCGCCGGTGGCACTGCGAAGGTCCGTATCAGCCAGCACGTCACCTCGGACGGGAACGGCAGCGGTTCGGGGCAGGGGTCGATTCTGCATTCGAAGGCGGCGAACAAGCTCGTCGACGGGAACTTCTCTCTCGCAGCGCCCGTCGACGCGTTCCTCAACGGCGCCGACGCGACGAGCCGCACCACCAGCCCGTCCATGACGCTGACCACCAGCGGCAACCAGCTGCTGATGACCCGAGTGGCCGGCGGTCCCGGTCCGGCGGTCTCCATCGACGTCCCCGTCACAGCGGGGCTGCTGTACGGCGTCGACTTCACCATCGCGGGATCCACGTCGACGGGCACGATGTATGTGTCCGAATCCTTCGTCGCCGTGACCGGCGTGTCCTCGTCGGGGATCCCGATCGTCGCTCGGAGCAGCGCTCGCCCGGTGTCGAATCTCGACCTCGCCGGCGCGAACGCGCAGGCTCCCTTCCGCAAGACCTATCAGCAGACGACCTGGAACCGGGTCGCTCCTGCGTGGGCGACGCACTTCCGGCTGCGGTTCACCTTCGGATCGGTGACAGCAGGAGTGACTCGCTTCTCGGAGATCGTCATCACCGAACTCTGACGGGGGCGGCGGGTGACGGACCTCGAGAAACCCGACTGGTAGCGTCAGACCATCCCTCGCCGGCCGAGGTCGTCCGCTCCGTCGCCGAAGCGGGCGTGTCGCGGTCCGATCACAGGCCGTGGTGCCCTCTCCCAGGTCGTCTCGTGGTGCCCGGGGCGGTCCGCCGAAGAGACGAACGAAGGAGAAGCACGCGAATGATCCGGGCGCTCTTCTCCGTGAAGGACTTCTCCGGCTCGAGCAACCCCTACATCGAGCTGCTCGTCGGTTCGTTCCCGGCGTCGGTGGAACCGGTCGCGTTCACCTGGCGACGTGCCCTTCTCGGGCGCTACGACGTCTTCCACGTGCACTGGCCGGAGTACCTCTTCCGTGCCCCGCGCGGTCCGCGCCGCTGGCTGAAGTCCGCCCTCGCCTTCGGGCTCATCGCCCGGCTGCTCGCGTCGGGGACGCCGGTCGTCGTGACGATGCACAACCTCCGACCGCACGAATCGGGCAGTGCCGTCGAGACTCTCCTCGCGCGCTGGCTGGACCGGCTCACGGACGTCCGCATCTATCTGAACGAGTCCGACGAGAACGACCTGGACCGGGGAGTCGTCGTCCTGCACGGCGCCTATCCGGAGTCGGCCTCTGTCCCGGGCCCCCGTGAAGCGGGTCGGCGCATCCTGTTCTTCGGGCAGATCCGGCCCTACAAGGGACTCGAGGAGCTGATCGCGGCCTTCAGCGCACTCGCCGACGGCGAACTCGTCATCGCCGGCGCGGCCGCTGTCCCCGAGTACGCCGACGAGGTGCGCAGAGCGGTCGGAGCCGACGGTCGCGTCCACCTGCGGCTCGGCCACATCGACGACGCCGAGCTGGACGAGCTCCTGGCAGGCGCGGACCTCGTCACCCTGCCGTACAAGTACCTCTACAACTCCGGAGCCGCGCTGCTCGCCCTCGGCGCGCGGAAGACGATCCTGGTCCCGGCGACCGGATCGACGCGGGCCCTCGCCGCGGAGGTCGGGAGCGGCTGGGTGGAGCTGTTCGACGGCCCCGTGTCGCCGGCGGCGTTGGAGGCGGGCCTCGAGCGAGCGCGCCGGCACGGAGAGAGGGAGCGACCCGACCTGTCCAAGCGCGAGCGTTCCCTCGTGGGAGCGCTGCACGGCGCCGTGTACGAGGCGCTCGTCGCTGCAGGCCGAGGTCGAGGACGAGGCGGGAAGGGGAGGAGAGCGGCGACGCTCGCTCGCCTCCGCGCAGACCCCCGCTTCCTCCGGCATTCCGAGCTGAATCGATGAACGAGCTGCAGGGAGTCGAATGAGGCGTTCAGCGCCGAGCCGCCGTTCACGTACCAGGACTACTTCGAGGGGACAGGACGGACCGGGTCGGAGTACACCCTCTTCGATGATCTCGACTCCGCCGTGGCTCACGCGACGCGGATCCGGCTGCACTCCTAGACGCCCGCTGGCTGCGTGGGATCCGGCGCCCCTGCTGGACGCCTTCCCGATCGACCGCTGGCGGCGCTGAGGACGGGCCGTCAGCGCCGCACTCGGCGCGGTGCCGCCAGCACCGCGTCGAGCAGCTGTGCGAGGTCGGCGGCGCGACGGTGCCAGCCGTACTGCTCCGCGTAGACCGAGCCCTCCCGGTTGGGTCCCGACGCCGCAGCCTCCAGCGCGGACCGCAGCCCGTTCTCTGCGCCCGCAGGGTCGTCGTAGAGCCAGACGCCGGGGGCGGAGCGGGCTCGCAGTGCAGGGGAGGCGGACGAGACGATCCTGAGGCCGGCGGCGAGGTACTCGAAGTACTTCATCGGGCTGCGACCCGCGTTGCCCGGGTCGTCCGAGAGCGGGAGCAGCCCGACGCGGGCGCTCTTCAGCAGCGCGGGCGCCCGGGAGTAGGGCACGGCGCCGAGCAGCTCCACGTTCGCGGGCAGCGTCTCCACGTTCTTCGGGAGCGGACCGGCGAGTCGGAAGGGGACGTCAGGGAACGCCGAGGCGAGCATCCGGACTCCTCCCCAGTCGAAGCGGCGGTCGAGCGCCCCGAGGTAGACGACTCCCGCACGCTCGGCACCGAGACCGTGGAACCGCTCGTACTCGACTCCGTTCTCGAGGACCAGCGTGCGCTCTGGCGCGGCCACTCCCTCGGAGACCACGCGCAGCACCGGCTCCGACGTGGCGACGAGAGCGTCCGCCCGCTCGAGGAGCTCGATCTCCGCCGCCCGCATCCCCGGTTCGAAATGAGCGTCCGTGGGCCGGTAGACGACACGCTTCGGCTGCAGGAGCTCGAGGAGCGGCACGCCCATCAGGGGCTGGTCGACGATGAGGACATCAGGACGCATCGCCCCACTGGGCGCCCGCCAGGGCCGCAGCGGCACCCGCAGAGACGGCGTCCGCATCCGCGCCGGGAGCGATCCCAGTGGGGCGACGGTGAGCGGTTCGGCGTGCACGACGCCCGCCGCGTCCGTGCGTGGACCTCGCAGCGCAAGACCGAAGCGGGCCCGCACGGTGGCGTCCCGCAGGCGCCCCGCGTGCAGGAGCGAGGACGGCGTCGAGACGTGCGTCACCGTGTTCCCGAGGCGCGAGAGCTCGCGAGCCAGGTGGTGGCTCCCCACTCGGAAGACCCCGACCTCGGCGGTGTGGCTCGCGAAGACGATCTTCACGGGCGCCCGACCGGTCCGGAGGCGTCGACGAGGAGGTCGACGAGTCGTCCTCGCTGCATCCGCAGCGCCGACACGGAGTCTCCGACGCGCCTCCAGTAGTCGGACGGGTCCTCCCGCAGCTCAGCGATCTGGTCGCGGATGAGCGAGAGATCGGCGTCGAAGGCGTTGTGCACGAACCGGTCGATCCCGAGGTCGTCGTAGGCACCCCAGCCCTTCCGCTCGTAGCTCAGATGGACACTCGGAACGCCGCTGCGGATGGTCTGGATGCTGCCGTGCAGCCGGACCGAGACCACGACCGCCGGCCGATCCGCGACGCCGCTGCCGACCGCGTCGCGGAGCAGGCGGAATGGCCCTTCGTGGCCGAGCCGCTCGTAGAACTGCGGATCGTTGTTGCCGCGAGCGGTGGCTTGAGCGAGCAGCTCCGACTCCGGATCGCGCGCGAGGGCGTCGATCTGCGACTCGTAGGCGGCACGTCGCGACCGGCTCGAGGACAGCGCGCGGGCGACGATCCCGACGGGCCCGGGAGCTCCGGCCCGCACGACGGTCCTCGGATCGAACTCGTCGGGGAGGCCCAGAAGGGCCATGTCGGGAGCGCGGTGCACGTTCGCGAGGCCGGACAGCTCCTCGACGGAGCGGTCGTCCCGGGCGAAGACCCCGACGGCGCGGGCCAGTCGCGCCGCGATCACACGGCGGGTCCCGAGATTGAGCGGCCCGATGCTCTGCGGAAGGTAGACGAACGGAACGCGGTCGCTGCGCCGGGGCATCTGGACGAAGTTGGTGCACATCATCTTGACGACTTCGACGGGATTCTTGGTGCGGAGGTAGCCGCCCCCCACGCCGACGACGAGGTCGGACCCGGCGATCGCCCGGGCGTAGCCGGCGCTCCGGCGGCCGGAGAGCAGCGCGACCCCACCGCGTCGCAGCGTCTCGAGGCTGCCGATGCTGCCGGCACGGCCGGTGAGGGGGTGCAGGACACTCTCGTAGAGCTCCTCGTCGAAGCTCGCGGGATCGAGGGCGACGAGCGTGATCTCCGCCGTCGGCAGGGCCGAGAGGACCAGCTCCCGCGCCTCCTCGACGAGCAGGCCGTCGCCGGAGTTGGTGGTGCTGTAGGCGTGGACGATCGTGACCCTCACCGCGCGGCCTCCTCGAAGACGCGAGCATGCGCTGCGATGGAGTCCGACCAGTGGAATCGTCGAGCGTTGATCAGACCCCGGCTCCGCAGGTCGTTGCGGAGGGACGGATCGGCGACGATCTCGCGCATGTGATCGGCGATCGCCGTCGCGCCGATGTCGGTGAGCGTCAGCGCCGCGCCGCCCGCCACCTCGTCGAGCGACCCGCGATCGCTGCAGATGACGGGAACGCCGCACGCCATGGCCTCGACGACCGGGAAGCCGAAGCCCTCGTAGGTGGAGGGGAAGCAGAAGGCGAGCGCTCCCCGGAGCAGCGGGACGAGCGCCTCATCCGGTACGCGGCCGAGGTAGCGCACGCCGCGGGTTCCGCGGACCGCCTCGAGGATCGCGTCGCTCTCCCACGCCGGAGCGCCGGACACCAGGAGCGGCACCCCCGTCTCGTCGAAGACCTTCGAGGCGGCTCGGCACAGCTCGATGATGTTCTTGCGGGGGTCGAGGTTGCCCGCGTAGAGGAAGTACGGGCCGTCGATCCCCAGCTCGTCGAGCGCGACGGAGTCCTGGTCGGTGGAGCGGGTGTTGAACGTGTCGTGGTCGATCCCGTGCGGGATGGTGACGATCTTCCCGGCGGCGTCGGGTGCGACAGTCGCGATGTCCCGGGCGGAGGAATCGGAGACCGTGATGATCGTGGTCGAGAGTGCTGCGAGACGCGCGACGCGCAGGCGCCACAACCGGTCGGAGCTCCGGCTGCGCACATCGTCCACGTGGAGTGTCGCCAGCCCGTGGATCGTGCCGACGATCGGGAGGCGGCTCGGAACCAGCGGCCCCGTGTCCGCGGGGAAGTGGAGGACGTCGATCCCGGAGGGGCGGAGCCTCGGCAGCACGAGTCCCTCATAGGCGCCGTAGACGGCGCTGCGGGCTCGGCCCCCCTCGATCGGAGGTCGGGACAGCACGTGCTGCACGCCGTGTCCGGCGAGCCCGCTGTAGACGGTGCGGGCGTAGCGGGTGTTGCCGCCGACCTGTCTGTCGAGGACACGGGCGGAGACGAGCACTGTCGTCATGGCTTCCTCCTCCGAGGGGCGGTCGGCAGCAGGCCGAGGTAGAGCCGCTCGAGCATCTGCGACTGGTGCTGCACGGTGTTCAGGGCGAGGGCGTGCTCGGCGGCGGCGACGAGACGGGAACGGGCCGCCGGGTCCTCCAGATCGCCCCAGTACGACGCCACATCGTGGGGGGAGTGCGCGACCAGGGGCAGGCCGAGGCGATCGAAGGCGGGGATGTCCCGCACGACGAGGGCCAGCCCCATGCCGTGCGCCTCCAGAACGGCCATCGGCATCCCCTCCCACTGCGCGCTGTGCAGGTACACGTCGGCATCGCCCAGTCGGCGGAGCGCCTCGTCGCGGCTGAGCCAGCCGGTGACGTGGACGCCGGCCTGGTCGAGGGCGGTGCGGTGACGCCCCTCGCCTCCGCCGATCCACGTCGCGTCGACGGAATGGCCGGCGGCGCGCACGGCCTCCACGGCCTCGGCGAAGAATCGGGGATCCTTGTGCGTCGAGAGCCGACCGGCGCCGACGAGGCGGAGAGGCCTCGGCCCGCCGGGGCGAGTGGCGGGCGGGAGCGAGGCGGGCACCGAGTTGGGGACGTGCACGACCTCCGCCCGGCTGAACGGCCACCGGCTCAGACGGGCCTCGCGAGCTGAGCAGGCGGCGAACACGGTGGTGTTGAAGGCGAGGACGCCCTCGAAGACCCGGAACGCCGCCCGGGCGGGCAGCGGGAGGTCTCGGCGCTCGAAGCCGTAGCAGTGCGGCGTGTAGACGATCGGACGTCGCCGGCCCGCCCGGACCGCGAGGCGCGCGTACGCTCCGCCGAAGCTGGAGTGCGCGTGCACGACAGCGCCCGGCATTCCGGCCAGAACCGTTCGCAGAGCGCGGACTCGGGCGACGTGCCCTGTCGGCAGCGCCGTCACGCCTGCGAACGACGCGAAGGCGCTCTCCGGTACCGGAGAGTCCTCCCGCGGTGAATACACGAGCCTGTGCTGGAAGGCGGGCGTGGCCGCTACGTAGTCGCTGATCGCCGACGCGGTACCTGCGCCGAAGCTCTCCGTCACGTGCACGATCGTGCGCTCGCCTTCGCGCCAGTCCTCAGCGAGTGTGGATCCGCTTGTCAACCGTTCGCGCCCTTCCGGCTTGGCCGAGCCGTGGAAGGCTCCGGTCCCTGTCGATGACCATCGGACAGGATCCCTCACCGACCACGCGGTCCGTCGGCATGACTCCGTGAGCGATCCTATGTGCTCCCGGCCGACGGTATGAGGTCGAAAGGGGACCACCTCCGGGGGACCGGGACCGTGGTTAGTCTGTAGTCCTACAGAGCTGAACGGAGCTGCTGCAGGAGACGATCGATGATCGATCACGTCGGAGATGAGGCGCGCGATGGCTCGAGGGGGCGCTGCGACCGCGACGACGCGAGAGGGCGCGGCGCGTCTGGATGTCGTCCAGCGGCTTCTGTTCCTCGCCATCGTCTTCATGCCGTTCCAGCAGGCGCTCACCATTCAGGTCGGCTCTCCGCTGAAGATCACCGAGATCGCCGTCATCCTGGCCATCGGCTTCTCCGTGATCACCGTCCAGAAGGACCGGTACACGCCGGTGGGACGGGAGATCGTGCTGGGGCTCGGTGCGCTGGTCGTTCTGGCGACGATCTGGGCATTCCTGTTCAAGCAACCCGAGGTTCCAGCCGCCTACGGCTATGACCTGGGCTTCACCAACGACATGATCCTCTACTGCGGATACGCTCTGCTGGCCCTCGCGGTCTGGTGGTACGTCGGCCACCGACTGGGATTCCAGGACATGGAGCGGGCTCTCTCGATCGCCGTCCGCCTCGCTTTCGTCTTCTGCGCGATCCAGCTGGCCCTCCACCTCGCCGGGGTCCCGCTGCCCGCTCTCCTCAACTCGACGATTCAGATGGGGGCGACCTTCGGCGTCAGCCTGCCGAGGAACGGCCCGTTCCTCGAGGGGAACTACCTCGGTTTCTTCGCCGGGATCGCGCTGTTCGCCTGCCTGCGCCGTCGCGACCGCATCGGAATCGCCGCCGCCGTCGCCTGCCTCGTCTACTCGCAGTCGACGTCGGCACTGATCGCGACCGTCTCTGCGGCGGTCCTCACGGCGACGCTCCGCCCCCAGCGGGGAGTGGGAGTGCAGATCTTCAGCGTCGGCGCGCTGGGCGCGGTGATCGTCCTGCTCGTTCCCGCCCTGCAGCGCTTCGTCCTCGCGCAGCTCTCGAAGCTCGGACTGGGCACAGGCGCCGTCGACGTCGGCACCCGCTCGCTGAACGTCCGATCCCAGTCGTCGAGCACGGGCTTCACCATGGCCGCGGACAATCCGCTGTTCGGAGTCGGACCCGGCCGGTTCGGCGTGTGGAGGACCGACTACTCCCAGGCGGTGGCGGGGCTCACCTCGAACGGCGCCTCTCGCGGTCTCGCGAACAACGTCTACGCCCAGCTCGCTGCCGAGACCGGAGTGATCGCCCTGGCCCTCTTCGCCGTCCTCCTCGTGATGCTGATCGTGCGGGGATATCGGCGCAACGGGACGGCACTGGGTCTGGGGGTCTTCCTCGCCGTCGCTCTGGCCTCCGCCCCCGCGTGGACCGCCTTGACCGTGTGGATCGCGCTGGCGTACGCCGCATCGCTCGCCTCCGAGCCGCTGCCGGCGACGACCTCGATCGCCCGGTCCGGCCTCGACTCGGAGCGACGGGCAGCGGCGGTGTCGCGATCCATGGCGGTGCGTCCGGCGCCGTCCACCGGTCGGCACCGGCAGTTGTCGGATCGACGGTGAGCTCCGCACCCGCGACGACCGAGCTCTCCCTCGATGATGCGGTACACCTCGCACACGCCCTCACCGCGCACCTCTCCTCCACGCACGGGCTCCGCGCCCTGTTCATCAAGGGGCCCACCGCCCATGCACAGGGCATCCGCACGAGACGCGTGTCCAGCGATGTCGACGTGCTCGTCCACCCGGCGGACGTCCAGCGCCTCGTCGACCTGCTGGCCGAGCGCGGATGGATCCCCCGGCCCGACCGCCCGGCCCCGCGCGCGTACCCGGTGCACTCCGTGACCCTGTTCCATCCGCAGTGGACCTGCGACATCGACGTGCACGACCGCTACCCCGGATTCTTCGCAGAGCCGGAGGAAGTCCTCGACGTGCTGTGGACGTCGCACCGGACCGTGACGATCGCGCACAGGAGGGTCGCTGTGCCCTCCCCGGTCGCGGGCGCGGTCGTCGTCGCGCTCCACGCGCTGAAGGATCCCCTCCTTGCCCGGAGCACGTCCGAGCTCGAGTCGGTCATCGGGTTCCTCAGGGGCGCGAGCGAATCGGACCGGGAGGCGCTGCTCCTGCTCGTCGAGAGCACCCGCAGCGCCTACCCCCTCCGCCCGGTGCTCCACGCCCTCGGGCTGGACGTGCCGGACGACCTGGCCGTGCACGAGCGCCGGTTGTGGGATCTGCGGGTGGCCGGAACGGGGCGGTCCAGCTATCACTGGGCGCTCGCCTTCGTCGAGGCCACAGGGAAGCGGCGCATCGTGCTGATCGTGTCCGCGCTGACGACCGTGATCGGTCTCACACGCCGGGCGCGCCGGAGGGCTGCGGAGACGGGGATGGTCCGCTTCGATCGGCCGTCGTTGTCAGATCTGCGGGCGTTCCTCGGGCTCGTGCGCTCGCTCGCCGCCGATCGTCGACGCCGTCGCCGAGAGAATGCGACCCACTCGTGACCACCGTCGATCCGGGAGCTCTGGATCACGCCGTGTGGGCGCGATCCGATCAGCTGGCCTTCGTCGAGGACGACGCGCAGGCGGTGCTGCTGAACCTGTTGTCGCCGTTTCCCGTGCCCCTCGTGCTGAAGGGCACGGCGCACGCGATCTGGAGAAGGCTCGAGCATCCGTCCACGACCGTCGAGATCCTCGCGGGGCTCGCCGACGAGTTCGGCGTCCCCCGAGAGGTCCTCGAGGAGGACGTGCTCAGTTTCCTCCTGGAGCTGAGCACAGCAGACGTGGTCCACCGGCTGCCCTCGCGCTGAAGGTGAGACATCGTGCAGCAGTGTGCGCCGTGCGGGGGGTGTGAACGGCGGTCGTGACGGCGGCCTTTCCTCCGTACTGTTCGGGAATGGGAGCATCATCGCGGGATCGAGGACGACGGGCGCTTCTGAGCCTGACGGCGGCAGCGGGCGCGGGCGCCGTGACGGCGGTGGCGACGGCCCCCCCGGCGACAGCGGCCAACGCCTTCCCGGACGCACGGCTGGACGGCTTCCGGGACTCGACCGAGTTCCCGGGAGCGACTGCTGAGCAGCGGCTCCGGGCCGCTCTCGACGCGGCTCACGCCCTCGCGACCGAGTCCTTCCTGGTCGTCTCCGAGCCCGTCGTGCTGACAGCACCCTTGACGATCGACCTCTCGCGTGTGTCGATGGAGTTCGCCGGAGGCGATGTCGATGCGACGGCGGTGTCGGGATCGGCGCTCGTCCTCACCGCCTCCGAGGCCTCCGATGATGCGCCGCACACGCGCGTGAGCCTGCGCGGACTGCGCCTCACGGGTCCCGGCCGAGCTGCTCCTGGATCCGTCGGCCTCGAGCTGTCCTCGGCGACAGACGTCCGAGGCGCAGGACTGTACGGAGTGGAGATCATCGGATTCGAGACGGGTGTCCGGTTCGGTCCCGGCGCCGAGCATCTGCGCCTCTTCCACGTGGCCGTGGAGGAGTGCGGCACGGGCGTCCTGGTCGCCGGCACTGCCCCTGGGTCGAATCTCGCGATGGTCGGCGGTTCTGTGCGCTCGTGCACGACGGGACTGTCCTCCGCGTCGACCAGTGGCGAGCTGCACACGACGTCGCTGGCCATCAGCGGATGCGATCGCGCGGTCGAGGCTTCAGGGGGTGCCGTCACGCTGCACGCTGCGACCGTCCGCCTGACCCCGGCGAGCACGGTCAGCGCGTTCTCCACCGCTGCGACGACGACGGCCAGGATCAGCATCAACGGCGGCACGGTCTCCGCCGCCGCCCCGCTGGCGGCGGCCACAGTCTTCGAGACGGCTCACAGGAGCTGGGGAGGCGGGATCGTCGTGACGAGCACCTCCTTCCGCAACGTCGCTCCGGCATCGGGCTACCTCGTCGGAGGGACCGGACTCGTCCGGTTGGCGGACGTCTCGATCCTGGACGAGCCCTCCGTCGTGCCGACCTCGGTTCTCGTCCACCGCGCCGCGAACCGGCTCGTCGATGGAGCCTTCGATGTGGGCACGGTCGCGGACGCGTACCTGGACACTCCGGACGCCACCTCTCGGAGTGCGAGCCCGTCGGCCACGCTCGCCGTCGCGTCAGGGCGGCTCCTGGTCCGGAAAACAGGCACCGGACAGACGAGTCTCTCGTTCGATGTGCTCAGCAGACCCGGGCGGGTCTACGCCGCCGACCTCGTCATCGGACAGGCCGCTGCGAACGGGTCGATGATCGTCTCGGAGTCCTTCGTCACCGTCTCCGGTCGTGACGCCCGCGGCATCCCTGTCACCGTCCGCTCGGAGCCCGTCTCCTCGACGACGCAGTCGATGGCGGCGATGGCCGCGGCACTCCCGTTCCGGGTAAGACCCGCGACCGGCGTGGATCGCCAGGCGCCGTCCTGGGCGTCGCATTTCCGCGTGACCGTCGGCCTGAACGACCCCGCCGCGGGAACGGTCGGCATCGACGACGCGGTCGTCACCGAGATGTGAGGACCGGCCGCTCGCGCGGTGGCCCGATGCGTCAGTGGGCGCCGCCTCCGGGGGCGACGACGGCCTGCACGGTTCTCGCGAGCAGCGCGAGGTCCCCGGTGAACGACCAGTTCTCCACGTAGTAGAGATCCAGTCGGATGGCGTCCTCCCAGGAGAGCGTCGACCGCCCGCTGACCTGCCAGAGCCCGGTCATGCCCGGCTTGACGTTGAGGCGCCGGCGCGCGGCCTCGTCGTAGAGCTCGACTTCTCCCGCCACCTGCGGCCGCGGCCCGACGAGCGACATGTCGCCTCTCAGCACGTTGAAGAGCTGAGGGACCTCGTCGATCGAGTACTTGCGCATGAAGCGTCCGATCGGTGTGATGCGAGGGTCGTCAGTGATCTTGAACAGTGGTGTTCCGGACGTTCCCTGAGCGGCGAGCAGCTCGGCGAGCTGATCATGAGCGTTCACCACCATCGAGCGGAACTTGATCATGCCGAAGGGCTTGCCGTTGATGCCGATCCGCGTCTGGCGATAGAACAGGGGCCCCGAGCTCGTCAGCTTGACGGCCAGTGCGACCGAGGCGATGAGAGGCATCAGCACGGCGATGAGGCTCAGCGATCCGACGATGTCGAGGGCACGCTTGCGGGCCTGCTTGCTGCCCTCGAATCGAGGTGTCTCGATGTGCACGAGAGGAAGGCCCGCCACCGGGCGCATGTGGATCCTCGGTCCGCTGATGTCGGTGAGGCTCGGCGCCATGACCAGGTGCTGGCGCCTCGGCTCGAGACTCCAGCTCAACTGTCGGATCTGCTCGGGTGGCAGGTGGTCGCTGCTCGTGATGATGACGGTATCGGCGCCGGTCCGGTTCAGGATGCCCGGCACCGCATCCACCGTGATGTTCTCGAAGACAGGCACCCCCCACCCGCTCACCCGATCGCTGGCCAGATCCTCGGGGATGCACACGCCGACAACGAGATACCCGGCCCCGGTGGCGCGGACGAGCTCGCGGTAGATGTGCTCGACGCTCCGTGGCGAGCCGACGAGGACGACGGAGGAGGAGTACCGGCCCGCGCTCCGCTGCTGCCGCAGCCACACCCTCCAGGCTCCGCGTCCGAGCCAGAGCAGGACGAGGCCGAGCGGGAGCGCGGTGATGATGTACCCGCGGGCGAAGCCGATCTGGCCGAGGTAGGCGACGCACGTGATCACGGCGAACAGCAGGAGCGTCGCATCGAGGATGCGCTTATACTCCGTCACCTCTCCGCCGAGGACACGGTCTTCGCGTGTGGCGTAGAACTTCAACAGGGCGGCCCACAGCACCACGATCATCGAGGAGACGATCCAGTAGTTCGCGAGCAGGCCCGCGATCTCCGGCTGATGGCCGGCCACGAACAATTCTCGGCTCTCCACTCCGAACCAGAAGAACTGACTGCTGAAGACCGAGAACACGATGACGAGGACATCGGTGATGACGAGTTTTCTGGCCACTGCTCGGGACCAGGAGCTCCGGCCCTTCTCGGAGGAAGAGCTCTTCGTGGAAGTGGGTGTTTGCAGTTTCACCGTGTGAGCCCTGTCTGCGACTGACCGCTGTTCTCTCGCATAAGCGACCTGCCCTCAGCGTAGTGGTCGGGCGTCGTGCTCCTCCGTCCTGAGCGAAGCTCCGCGCAAAGGCCCCTCCTAGGGGATGCTCTCGGCTATTCCGACTATTCCCCGACGATGAGGACGCGCTCGGACCTCCGTTGTGCGCCGTCGACGACCGCTCGGACGTCGGCGGCGGAGACGTCCCGAGCACGGGGAGTCGAGGTGGTTCGGCGGGTCGGATCCGTCGGGCGGCTCAGGTCTCTCGGCTCGCGCGGTCGGCGCTCGTGCGTCCGGTGCTGATGCGGTGTCGCGGCGTCCCGCCGCTGTCGATGGGGCGTGACGCGCAACGGCAGGAGAAGACTCGGGAGAGGCGCCGCGAGAGCTCGCGAGGGGAGACCGGCGGACGATCGTCGGGCACCGACGGCGGGCACGTCGTCGCCGGCAGGGACGAGCAGGACGCTTCCGCTGCCGGAAACGACGACGGCACACTCGTGCTCATCGAGACGGACAGGTGCTGCGCCGGAGTGCTCCTGGGCGTGGAGCCGAGATCGGCGCATGCGTCTGCGGTCATCGGCTCCGGCCACGGCCGCGGCCAGGCGCCCGTGGTCGGGCGCTCCGGGGGCGAGTGCCTCGCCGGCGGACGATCCTGCCTCGACGGGGAGCTGCTCGGAGCCGATGACGAGCCGTGTCACGGCTTCCCGGGGCGCTTCCGCTCTCCGTTCAGGACGTCGCGGATCGCTCGGGTCGTGTCGGGTTCGGGCCGGTGAGCGCGACCGGGGATCGAGGCCCTGTCCCCGTCCGCCCGAGCCGGTCGTCCTGTGAGCGAGGCATCCGCTCGCACGAGCGGGTCCGGTGACGTCCTCCCTCGGTGATCGAGGGGAGGACGTCACCGGACCCGCGAGTCCTGCTCGGGGGGCGCGCCGTCGTCAGGGCGCCCCCTGGTGATCAGCTCAGCCGCAGAGTGCCGCGCCTGCCACGTAGAACGCGCGGATGCCGATGTTCGGCGTCGAGGCCGACGCCACGCTGGTGACGTTCGTGATCGTGACGACGGGGCTGCCGGTGCTGTTGCTGTCCCACGTCCCGGGGTTGCTCAACGGGGTGCGGTAGTACTGGTTGTTGTCACCGATCACGTTGATCCAGTTGCCGCCGATCTCGACTCCGAGGTCCTTCGCCGTGCGTCCGGCCGGAAGTGCGGTGAGCTGGGTGCCGTCCTGGTCGAACACAGCGGCCGTCGTCGCGAAGATGCGACGCGTCGCGCCGAAGACCTGGGTGTCGGCGGCGACCTGACGCAGACCGGTGACTGTGGCGAGGACCTGCGTCCACGGCGACCAAGACGCTCCGGCCTCGATGGTCTTCGTCGCCTCCCATGCCGTCCCGTCGGTCGCGACGAGCGACACCCGCCACAGGCTGTCGTCGCTGAACGACACGGCGATGTCGAGGACAGTGCGGCCTCCGGGCGCGGCCGCGAGCGCGACGCCGTCCCAGTCGTACACCGTGCTGCCGCTGGCCGAGAACAGGCGGGCTCCGCGGTCGCCGCCGGCGATGATCAGACCGTCATCCGCCGCGATGCTGGTCATGCCGATGCGGATGGGGGTCGTCGTGTCCCACTCGTAGAAGCCGCCGGAGGGGGCGGTGTGCGAGTAGACGTCGCCGTCCTGGGAGACGACGTAGCTCAGGTAGGTCGCAGACACAGCCGTGTCACCGACGCCGGTCCACGCGACGGCGAAATCGACCACAGTGGTGACCGCTTCCGGCATCTCGGACTCGACATTGTTGCGACGTCCGCGGAAGGTCGAGGTGCGGGTGCCGCTGGTGCCGTTCACGATCGCTGCGGTGGTCGCATCGGCCACGGGAACGGTCGGCTGGGCCGGATTCACCACGCCTGCTGTCGTGGCCGTGATGGCGCCCGTCTGGCTGACTCCGGCGGTGGCGAAACGCAGACCGTTGAAGCCCTCCAGGACGAGGCTTCCGCCGGCACCCGTGAACAGCGTGCGAGGTGCGGCCGTGCCGTCGTACCAGCGCAGCGCGGTCGGCGGAGTCACCGTCACCGCGATGCCTGCGGCGGCCGGAACTCCGGAATCGCTCACCTGGAGGTAGGCGTTGAACGGGTTGCAGCTGCTCGTCGTGTAGGAAGTAGTGGCATCGCCACCCTCCTGGTCGACGAAAGCGACCGTGCGCACGGTCACCGGGGCCGATGCGGCGGCGAGCGGCGCACCGATCGCCGCGACGACGACGGGAGTGGTCCATGCGGCCGCCTGCAGGACGGTCCGGCGGCCGGGAACCGCATTGCGAGCCGGAACGGGCGAATCAGAAGGGGACGTGTTCGACATAATATGCCTCTCTGGTTGGACGAATGGCCTGCGGATCTTCAACGAACGACCTGAGCCGTAGACGGCAGACGTTCCCTCGGAAGATCCACTGCTCATGTCGCAGCGTCCCGAGAGTTTTTCCGCGACGATTGATTTCGCGAGAGGGCTGTCCTTCCCGCGGCAGGCCTGAGACTACTGCACACCAAGTAATTCCACGCAACGGGGTTCGACGATCTCGAGACAGATGAGAGAGGCTCCGAAACGGCGGCGGAACGACTATCCGCCTCACTCCGAGGTCGCCCTGTTCTGCCGCAAGAGAGATGATTGATCGACAGGTGAGGCGCAGAGCCGTCTCCCGCTTGTGTTCCTTCTCTCTCCTGGCGGATCGATCGGGCCGTGAGTCCGGCCGGATGAGGCGCTCCGGTGTCGGCTGCCCGGATGCGTCTCCCCGCTCGCTTTCCCGCCCGAGGAACCCCTACAAGGCCGATCGGAGGACGGCCTCTGCGGCCTTCGTGATTCCGTCACCAGGCGCGCACGGGCAGGACCGCCTCCCGAGGGCGTCCTCCTCGTTCAGGTGCAGCGTCTCCGTCGGCTGCACGGCCTCGTCGTGATCCGACTGATCGGCCTCACCTCGGCCGGGCGCGGGCTCGTTCGCGGATCCCCGGCGGCGAGAGGAGGATCGCCGGCGCATCCGCAGTCGCTCATCGACCCATCAGGACGTCCGCTCCGTTCCGGCTCCTCCGACGCTGCCGTCGCGTCGTCCGACCTCGGCGCCGGAGCGGCGGCGACGGGCGCCGCTCCGATGGGACTCGGGTCGGGTCCGGTGAGCGGGCGCGTTCCGCCTCCGGCGCAGTCGGGTGCGGGAGGATGATCGGATGGACGACACGGCGGTACGGCGGCTCCTCGAGGGGCTCGCGGGGGCGGAGGCGAGCTTCCCGTTCGGCCCGGGCACGCGGGTGTGGAAGGTCGCCGGGAAGGTCTTCGCCCTCGAGTCGGAGCGCTTCGAGCGCCCCGTCGTGAGCGTCAAGGCGCTGCCCGAGAACGTGGTGCACCTCGTCGCGGGGGTCGAGGGCATCGAGCCCGGGTACCACCTGAACAAGAAGCACTGGGTGACCGTCGATGCGGGCGGGGCGGTGGAGTCCGGGCTGGTGCTGGAGCTGATCGAGGAGTCCCACGCGATCGTCGTCGCCGGACTGCCCAAGCGGCTCCGGCTCGCCCTCGGCGGCACCGCCGCCGGCTCGCTGAACGAGGACCGCTGAACGCCGCCCGCCCGGCGCCGCCCTGCCGCAGCGCCCCCGCCGCGGCAGAGGCTCGCGGGGCCCGGCCTACAGGCCGTAGGAGCGGAGGTACGCGGCGGTGTCGTGCCAGCCCTCGACGGCGAAGCACTCGACGCCCATCGCCTTGACGGGGTAGTCGTTGCCGTCCGGGTCGAGGCGGTCGCCGACGAAGATCATGTCGTCGAGAGGGATGCCCGTCAGCTCGGTGAGCTTGTTCATCCCGTACGCCTTGTCGATGCCCTTGCGGGTGATGTCGACCGACGTCGAGCCGCCGGAGCGGACCTCGAGGTCGGGGAGCACGGCCTGCACGGCCTCGCGGAGGGTGTTCTTCTTCTCGCCGTCCGGGTCCCAGGCCTGCTTGACCTCGACGGGCGCGGACTGGCCGAGGGCCGAGAAGGTGATCTGCGAGTCGCGGTCCTCGAGGATCGGGCCCCAGGTCTCGGACTCCCAGTAGCCGAGCTCCTTCGCCTTCTCCTCGACGGCGGCGAGCGCGCGCGACTTCTCGTCCTCGGTGAGGTTCTCGGCGTAGATCTGCGCCCAGTCGCCGTTCTCGTACCGGTAGTACTGCGTGCCGCAGGTGGGCATGAGGTGCAGCTTCGCGAGCACCTCGGGGTCGGCGCCCTCGAGGCGGTCGAGCACCTGCATCCGGAACTGGCCGATCTGGCCGCCCGAGATGATGCACACCTCGGTGGCCTGGAGCAGCTTCACGAAGAGGTCGGCCATCGCCGGGTCGACGGGGGACTTCGAGGCGGCGAGGGTGTCGTCGAGGTCGAAGGCCATCAGGCGGGGCAGGGTGCTCATGGAACTCGTTTCACGGTCTGCGGACGGGGCGGTAACGAGGATACGGGGCGCCGCCGGAACGCGCGCGCGGTCGGCGCGAGCGGGCTCCGAGCGCAGACTGGGGGCATGACCGCCGCCACAGCGCCCGACGGAGGACGCCGCTCCCTCCCGCGCACTCTCGCCCGCATCCTCCTGGGCCTGGTGCTCGTCACGGCCGGCACGGCGCACCTGACGGTCGCGCGTCAGGCCTTCCAGGCGCAGGTCCCGCCGTGGCTGCCGGCCGACCCGGACCTGGTGGTCGTCGCGTCGGGCGTCGTCGAGATCGCGCTCGGGCTCGCGCTCGTCGTGCTCGTGCGGTGGCGCGTGATCGTGGGAGTCGTGGTGGCCGCGTTCTTCGTCGCGGTCTTCCCGGGGAACATCTCGCAGCTGGTGACGCGGACGCCGGCGTTCGGCCTCGAGACGGACGCGGCGCGCGCGGTGCGGCTCGTCTTCCAGCCCCTGCTGGTGGTCTGGGCGCTCTGGTCGACCGGGGCGTTCTCGGCCTGGCGGGCCCGCCGGTCGCGACGCCGCGGGGACTGAGCCGCCGGTCCGCGGCCCGATCGTCCCGCGATCCTCCGGAACGACGAACGGCGGTCGGCGGGAGACCCCGCCGACCGCCGCCCGTGCCCTGCTCGGCTAGGCCGCGAGGCGGCGTCGCGCGACGACCAGCGCGAGACCCGACAGCAGCAGCACGAGGGCTCCGCCGATCAGGCCGGCCGCGTCGGCGCCGGTGTTCGCGAGCGAGCCCGGGCCGGAGCCTCCCGCGACGGGGGCCGCCGTGGTGGTGGGGTGCGGCGACGGAGCGGTGGTGGGCTGCTCCGTCGGGGTGCCGGGCTCGGTCGGCGCCGGGGTGACCGGGACCTCGGCGGCGGGCTCCGTCGTCAGCGACCAGTTGGGGTCGTAGAAGTCGGCCTGGTCGATCACGCCGCGGGCGGTCGACCAGTCGATGAGGAGCTGGCGGATCTCGAGACGCTCGTCGTAGACGAGCGGTGCCTGCGCGACGGCCGGGTAGGCGCCTCCGCCGCTCTGGCGGTAGTTGTTGACCGCCATCACGAAGCGCTCGTCGTCGGCGACCGGGGTGCCGTCGGCGTGGGCGAGACCGCGGATCCGCGAGCCGGCGGGCTGGGAGACGTCGATCACGTAGTCCAGGCCCGAGATCGCGTCGTAGTTGTAGTCCGGGATGCCGTCGGGGCGGTCCTCGGTCGTCGCGTTGGTGCCGGTCTCGGGGTCGAACACGGCGCCCTCGGCGGTCTGCACGAAGTAGCGGGCCGAGAACTCGAGGTAGTCGCGCACCTCGGCTCCGGTCAGCTCCACTCCGCGGAGGGTGTTCTCGTAGATGTACAGGCCCGCGATGTCGCGGATGCTGACCTGCCCCTTCGGGAAGACGGCGGTGCGCGAGAACGGCGACGCCTGCGAGATCACCGGCAGGTCGGCCCACTCGGTGCCCTCGAGAGCCGTCTCGACGGTCTCGGCCTGGACGGTGTTGATGAAGTCGATGATCGGGGTGTCCTCGTAGCGCGAGGTCGCGGCCGAGAGCTCCTCGACCGAGTCGGCGACGGGGGTGTTCACGTACTCGATCGTGGCGGCGTGCTGCTCGGCGAGGGCGTCGACCAGTGCGGGCGACTCCTCGGCGATGTCCTTCGCGTAGACGGGCTGCGTGACGGGCGCGTTCCCGGCCGACCAGTCGACCTCGAGGCCGCCCGCGGCGTCCGGCACCAGGTTCAGGGTGACCTCGGTGAGGCCCTGCGCCCAGAACTCGGGCTGGGTGACCAGCACCTGCTCGCCGGCGACGTTGGTGAACAGCGTCTGCGGCAGGTCCTTGTGGCTGTGGCCGGCGACGACCACGTCGATGCCGGGGACCTGCGTCGCGATGTTGTTGACGACGTCCTCGTTGAGGTCGGCGGCGTCGTACTCGGCGTCCGGGACCGTGCCCTGGCCGGTGTGCGCGAGGACGACGACCACGTCCGCCTGCTCCTGCACGATCGGGACCCACTGCTTCGCGGCGGCGACCATGTCCTGGAACTCGAGGACGCCGTCGACGTACTGCTTGTCCCAGACGCGGACGCCGGGGGTGACGAGGCCGAGGACGCCGACGGTGACCGTCTTCCCGTCGATCTCGCGCTCAATCAGCGTGTAGGGGTCGTGGTACGGCTTGCCGGTGGCGACGTCGACGACGTTCGCGCCCAGCAGCGGGGCGTTCAGGTCGCCCTCGTACGCGCTGAGCATGTCGAGCCCGTAGTTGTACTCGTGGTTGCCGACGACCTGCGCGTCGTAGCCGATGGTGTTGAACGCGGTGGCCATCGGGTGCGTCGTCTCGCCGGAGAGGACGCCCGCGGCGCCGTCGCCGAGGCCGTAGTAGTAGGTGAGTGGCGTGCCCTGGATCGCGTCGCCGTTGTCCATGACGAGCACGGACTCCTCGCCCTTCTCGGCGCGGAGGCGGTCGACCTCGGTCGCGACGCGGGTGAGGCCGAGCGCACCGTCGGCCGGGTACGGCGCGTTCGCGAAGTAGTCCCAGTCGTAGACGTGCCCGTGCGTGTCGGTCGTCGACACCAGGGTGAGCTCGACGCCGTCGTCGAGAGGGGCGGCCGAGGCGATCGGAGCGGCGGTGGCGGCTCCGAGTGCGACGACGGCGAGGAGGCTTGCGGCGCGGAGTCTGCGCATCGTGGTCCTGTTCGCGTGATGAGTGGAGTGTGAACGTCCTCGAATCTATGCGCCGCGTGTGAACTGCGCATGACGGGATCGAGAGCATTGCTCGGCGATGCGTCCGCGGGGCGGCCCGGTGCCGGGGGAGTCCGCGGGCCGGCTCGGAGCCGGGGAGTCCGCCGGTGCGGCCTCGCGCCGCGGGCGTGCACTGCACCGGCCTCGTGGGCTGGAGCCGTCCTCCGGCCCCTCCGCTAGAATCGAGCGGCTGGTCGCGCGGAGGCGGCACGACTGCCGCGCCGCACACACCCATCCGTCCCCCTACCCGCGAGAAGTACACGTCATGCCAGCAAT
>NZ_PSUU01000018.1:0-74183 GCF_002932015.1 Rathayibacter sp. AY1H3 | reverse complement strand
GAGGGGTTCCTCGACCTGGACGTGCGCGTCACCTGCTCCTCCGGCACCTACATCCGCGCGCTCGCCCGCGACCTGGGCGCGTCCCTCGGAGTCGGCGGCCACCTGACCGCGCTGCGGCGCACCGCGGTCGGCCCCTTCTCCGTGGCGCAGGCCGGCGAGATCGACGAGCTCGACGTCCCCGCCGCGCTCCTGCCGCCGACGCTCGTGGCGGGCGAGCTGTTCCCCCTGCTGCGCCTCGACGCCCAGGAGGCGGGCGATCTCGCGAACGGCAAGCGCATCCCGGCCCCGGAGGCGGTGGCGGGCGCGAAGGGCCTCCTCGCCGCGGTCGGCCCGGGGGAGCGGCTGATCGGCCTCGCCGAGCGGCGCGGCACCCAGCTCAAGAGCGTCGTCAACTTCCCGACCGAGGACCTGCGGACGGCCGCCTCGTGATCGAGTGGTTCACGATCCTCCAGGTGGGGATCGCCGTCGCGGCCGGCCTGCTCTGCCTCGTGCTCGGGCTGCTCGCCCGCCGTCCCTCGGACGTCTCGGTCGGCGCGACGGCGATCGTCGAGCTGCTGCTGATCGTCCAGCTGGCGGTCGCGATCGTGTCGCCGCTGGTCGGCAACCGCCCGTCGGGGAGCCTGCCGGAGTACTACATCTACCTGATCTCGGCGCTGCTCCTGCCGCTCGCTGCCGGGTTCTGGGCGCTCATCGAGCGGAGCCGCTGGAGCACCGTGATCCTGGGCGTCGCCTGCCTCTCGATCGCGGTCATGGTCTACCGGATGCACCAGATCTGGTTCTTCCAGAGCGCCTGATCGGGCCCGCCACCGGGCCCGGCCCGGCGAGCGCCTAGCATGGACGTGCGATGTCGAAACCAGCCAGCGATGCGTCCGGACGGGCCGCTCACGACCCCTCAGTCCCCTCAGCCCCCGGGAGCGGAGAGCCGACCCGTTCCGCCCGCTCGCGCGGGATCGGCAGCCTCCTGGTCGTGGTCTACGGGATCCTCGCGCTCGCCGCGACGGGGCGCTCCGTCTTCCAGATCATCGACCGGTTCGACGAGGCGCCGCTGGCGTTCTCGCTCTCGGCGCTCTCGGCCGTCGTGTACATCGTCGCGACGGTCGCCCTGATCGTCCCGGGCCGCGCTTGGCAGCGGGTCGCGTGGGTGACGATCACCTTCGAGCTGGTGGGCGTGCTCGTGGTCGGCGCGCTCAGCCTCCTCGCTCCGCAGCTCCTCGGGCTCGCGAGCGCCGACCCGTTCGGGCGCCAGTCGACGGTGTGGGCGGCCTTCGGCGCCGGCTACCTGCTCATCCCGCTCGTCCTGCCCGTGCTCGGTCTCTGGTGGCTCCGCGTGCAGGGGCGGCGCACGGCCCGGGCGGCCGCCTGATGCGCGTCGAGACCCGCCCCGGCGACCTGGCCGGGATCGGACCCTCCGCCGTCACGATCGGCAAGTTCGACGGCGTCCACTCCGGGCATCGGGCCGTCATCGGCCGGCTGCACGAGCGGGCCCGCGAGCAGGGGCTCGCCGCCGTCGTCGTCACCTTCGACCGCAATCCGCTCAGCGTGATCGCGCCGGAGAAGTGCCCGCCCGTCCTGGTCGGCAACGAGCAGAAGCTCGAGCTCCTCGCCGGGACCGGCGTGGACGCGACGCTGCTGCTCACCTTCGACGAGGCGTTCCGGGCGCTCTCGCCCGAGCAGTTCGTCGAGCAGGTGCTGGTGGAGGCGCTCGAGGCCCGCGTGGTCCTCGTCGGCTCCGACTTCCGCTTCGGCGCCCGGGGAGCGGGCGACGTCGACCTGCTGCGCGTGCTCGGCGGGCAGCACGGATTCGAGGTGGAGCTGATCGACGACGTGCGGCCCGAGGACGGGCGCCGCGTCTCCTCCACCTGGATCCGCGAGCTGCTGGCCGAGGGCGACGTGGAGCACGCGACGCGCCTGCTCGGGCACGAGCCCGTCGTCCGCGGCGTGGTCGTGCACGGAGCGAAGCGCGGCCGCGAGCTGGGCTTCCCGACCGCGAACCTCTCGCCGCAGTCGCAGGGCCTGATCCCGGCCGACGGCGTCTACGCGGGCCGGCTCACCACCGACGGCGTCACGCATCCCGCCGCGATCTCGGTCGGCAGCAACCCCACCTTCGTCGGGGTGCCGCCCAAGCAGGTCGAGGCGTACGTGCTCGATCAGACGCTCGACACCCTCGACCTCTACGACCGCGTGGTCGACGTGGCGTTCGTCGGCCGGATCCGCGGCCAGGTCGCCTACGAGGGCGTCGAGCCCCTCATCCGCCAGATGAACCACGACGTGGTGCAGGTCCGCGAGGTCCTCGGCATCGACTGAGCGGGATGCCGGCCGCCGCCTAGCAGGGGCCGCGGGCCCGCACCAGCGGGAGAGGTCCCGGGGCCATCGGCGTACCGTGGCCGCATGAGCGAAACCCCCTCCGACTCGGCGCGCCCCCTCGCGCTCGTCACCGGCGCGACCGGCTACATCGGCGGCCGGCTGACGCCGCGCCTCCTCGAGGCGGGCTTCCGGGTGCGCGTCCTGGTGCGCGACCCGCGCAAGCTGGTCGACGTGCCGTGGGCGGAGGAGGTCGAGGTCGCCCAGGGCGATCTCGGCGATCCGGAGTCGCTGGAGGCCGCGGTCGAGGGCGTCGACGTCCTCTACTACCTCGTCCACTCGATGGGCTCGGGCAACGACCACGCCCACTTCGAGGAAGTTGAGAGCCGCGCCGCGCAGAACGTCGCCACGGCCGCGAGGTCGGCCGGCGTCGGCCGCATCGTCTACCTCGGCGGCCTGCACCCCGAGGGCCAGGAGCTCTCGAAGCACCTCCGCTCGCGCGCTGAGGTGGGCCGGATCCTGATGGAGTCGGGAGTGCCGACGATCGCCCTGCAGGCGGGCGTGATCATCGGCTCCGGGTCGACCTCGTTCGAGATGGTGCGCCACCTCACCGACGTGCTGCCGTACATGCCCGCGCCGCAGTGGGTGCGCAACTTCATCCAGCCGATCGCCGTGCGCGACGTGCTGCACTACCTGATCGGCTCCGCGTCGCTCGAGGACGCCACGCTCAACCGCACCTTCGACATCGGCGGGCCCGACGTGCTCCGCTACGGCCAGATGATGAACGGCTACGCGGTCGAGGCAGGGCTCCCGCAGCGGCCGATCGCGTCCCTGCCGGTGTTCACCCCGTGGCTGGCCTCGCAGTGGGTCAACCTGGTCACGCCGATCCCGCGCTCGCTCGCGGTGCCCATCATCGCCTCGCTGCAGTACGACTGCGTCGTGCACGAGCAGGACATCCGCGCGCTCATCCCCGACCCCGAGGGCGGGCTGACCTCCTACCGCCGCGCCGTCCGGCTCGCGCTGGGAAAGATGCAGGCGGGCGAGATCGAGACGAGCTGGCAGAACGCGGAGGTCGTCGGCGCTCCCAGCGATCCGCTGCCGAGCGACCCGGAGTGGGCCGGCCACACGGTCTACGTGGACCTCAAGGAGCGCCGCACCCAGGCCGACCCGGCCAAGCTCTGGCGCGTCATCGAGGGCATCGGCGGCACCAACGGCTGGTACTCCTTCCCGCTCGCATGGGTGATCCGCGGCTGGATGGACCGCCTCGTCGGGGGAGTGGGCCTGCAGCGCGGGCGCCGCGACTCCGCGCGCCTGCACGCCGGCGACGCCCTCGACTTCTGGCGCGTCGAGGAGATCGAGCGGCCGAAGCTCCTGCGCCTGCGCGCCGAGATGAAGGTGCCCGGCGGGGCCTGGCTCGAGATGCGCGCCGAGCCCTCCGGAGACGGCGGCTCGGTCTACACGCAGCGCGCGGTCTTCTTCCCGCAGGGCCTCGCGGGCAGGCTCTACTGGTTCGCGATCCTGCCCTTCCACGGCATCATCTTCAACGGCATGGCCAACCGCATCACGGCCACCGCGGCCGACCTGCCGGACTCCGGCGACGAGCGCTCCCCTGGCGGGCGCCGGGTGCAGCGGTGACAATGGAGGGGTCCGGCGGCGGCGAGGCCGCCCGGGACGCCGACGAGAGGAGCACGATGAGCGAACGGTCGAGTACGGACGCGGGGCGCGGACTCCAGCTGGGGAAGGTCCTCTTCATCGGGGACAGCATCATCCAGGCGGGAGCCTGGGGCGAGTGGCTGACGGAGTCGACGGTCGTCGACGAGGGAGTCGGAGGGGCCACCACGGCGGACGTCGTCGCGCGGCTCGCCGAGCTGGTCGCGCAGGAGCCGGACACGGTGGTGCTGCTGATCGGCACCAACGACCTCGCCTGGCACCGCACGACGGAGCACGTCGTGCGCAACATCGAGACGATCGTCGCGACGTTCCGGCGCGATCTTCCGGACGTGCGCATCCTGGTGACCTCGGTCCTGCCGCGCGGACACGAGTTCGCACCGCAGATCCGCGAGATCAACCGCCACCTGTGGCAGTTCGCGCCCACGGCGCACGCGGGCTACCTCGACCTGTGGCCGGTGCTCGCGGGGGAGGACGGCGGACTGCTCGAGCAGTACTCGCCGGACGGCCTGCACCTCAACGAGGACGGCTACCGCGCGTGGCGCGAGGCACTGGGCCCGGCGCTCGAGGCGGTCGTGCGGATGCCTCCGCGGACCCGCCCGATCACGCTGCCCTACGACGAGTTCGCGCGGCCGAAGACGGCCTAGCGCAGCACCGTGGAGGGGGAGTCGACCGCAGGGTCGGCTCCCCTTCCGTCATTCCGCGGCCAGGGCGGCCTCGAAGGCCGCGAGGGCGTCCGCGGAGAAGAGGACGAACCGGACCTCGTCGAGTGCGCCGTCCGCGGTCGCCTCGCGGACCGTCTCCACCGCAATGCGCGCCGCGTCGTCCATCGGCCAGCCGTAGACGCCCGCCGAGACGGCCGGGAAGGCGAGCGTCCGCGCACCGAGACCGACGGCGGTGCGCACCGACTCGCGGTAGGCCGAGGCGAGGACGGCGCTGCGGTCCTCCCACCGCGAGTGGACGGGACCGACGGTGTGCACGACCCAGCGGGCAGGGAGGCGGCCGGCGGTCGTGGCGACCGCGGAGCCGGCGGGCAGACCGTCCGGCAGCTCGGTCCCGCGGAGCCGGCGGCACTCGGCGAGGATCTCCGGTCCGCCCGCGCGGTGGATCGCGCCGTCGACGCCGCCGCCGCCGAGGAGCGACGAGTTCGCCGCGTTCACGATCGCGTCGACGTGCTCGCGGGTGAGGTCGCCGCGCACGGCTCTCAGGGTGGTCACGACTCCTCCTCCAGGCTTCGTCCGAGGGCAGCGATCGCCGCAGGTCCCACGCGGCAGCAGCCGCCGATCAGATCCGCTCCCGCCGCGCGCCAGGAGGCGACCAGCGCGGGGTCGAAGGCCGCGTCGCCTGCCCAGCGACGCTCGACGGCGTCCCACTCCTCGCCGCTGTTCGGGTACACGACGACCAGCTTGCCGGTGACGGAGCGGGCGATGCGGACCGCCTCGGCGACGTCGCCGGGCGGGCAGCAGTTCACTCCCACGCCGACGACCTCCTCGGAGGCGGCGGCGACGGCGAACGCCTCGGCCAGGGGCTCGCCGGCCGCGGTGCGGCCCGAACGGCCGCTCACGCAGATCCAGGCGGGGACCGAGGAGCCCGCGAGGGCCTCCACGACGGCCCGCACCTCCCGCACCGACGGGATGGTCTCGACGGCGAGCAGGTCGGGCCCGGCCGCGGCCAGGGTCTCCAGGCGCGGGCGGTGCCAGGCGGCGAGCTCGCCGACGGTGAGGCCGTCGTCGCCGCGGTACTCGGAGCCGTCGCCGAGGCTCGCACCGAAAGGGCCGACGGAGGCGGCGACCCAGCCGCTCTGCGCGCGCCGGGCCAGGTCGACGCTCTCCCGGAGGGCGCGCTCGACGAGGCCCGGGGCCAGCCCCGCGGCTGCGAATCCGCTCGCGGACACCTGGTAGCTCGCGGTCACCGCGACCCGGGCGCCCGCCTCGGCGAAGGCGCGGTGCGCGGCGACGACCCGGCCGGGCTCCTCCAGCAGGACCCGGGCGCTCCAGAGCGAGGAGTCCACCGCGGCGCCCTGCGCCTCCAGCTCCGTGCCCAGGCCCCCGTCGAGCAGCAGCGGGCGCACCCGCGCCGCGGCGACGAGGCCGGCGGTCACGAGCGGTTGTTGGAGAGCTCGAAGATCTTCACGAGCTCGGCGATGGCCGCCTCGCGGGCGTCTCCGCCCTCCTCGAACATCGCGGTGATGTGCGTGCGGAGGTGGTTCTCGACGATGAGCTTGTTGAGCGAGCCGAGCGACTTCTGGATCGCGAGGGACTGCGTGACGATGTCGACGCAGTAGTCCTCGTTCTCGATCATCCGCTCGAGGCCGCGCATCTGGCCGCCCAGGATCCGGGCACGGTGCAGCGAGCGCTTCTTGAGGTCCTCGATCACTCCTCCAGCCTACGCGCCGCAGGCGGTACCCGGGCGGGGTATGCGCGCCTACGATCGAGGGGTGAGCACCCGCAAGCCGTCCCGCGCGACCGCCGCCCGCTACCCCTCGCGCGACCGCGCCCGCATGGCGCTCGCGCCCGGGATCCTCGGCGCGATCGTGCTGCTGGCCGGGCTCGCCCTCGTCGGCTCCGACGCCTACGACTTCATCCGCTACCCGGTCGCGATCCTCGCGGCGGTCATCGGCTGGTTCGCGATCCAGGCGCGCGCACTCCTCTGGCTGATCGGGCTCGTCCCCGTGCTCGTGCTGTGGAACCCGGTGCTGCCGTTCGCGTTCCCGGACGCGATCTGGTTCTCGCTGAGCCTCGCCGCGGTCGGCGTCTTCGTGGCGGCGGGTCTCGTGATCCGCGTCCCGACCCCGGAATGACGACGAGCGCGACCGTCCGCGCGGCGGAGCGCCGACCGGACCGCCCCGAGGAGTAGACTGGCGCCGCACCCGCACGCCGGGGATGCTGCGACCGGGTCCCAGACCCGTTGCTCGGAGCTCCCGACGGCCACCGGATGCACCGACGCCCGACGCCTCCCCGGAGGCGATCCGGCGGATGCACGGCGACGGCAGCGCGCGGGAACCCCTCCTCCGCCCCCCGTCACACATCGAGGAGGAGCATGGCTCGCAGCGGCCAGCGTCAGTCCGGTCAGACGCGACGAGCGTCGAACGCCGCCGGGAGCCGACCCCGATCGCGCTCGCGCGGCGTGGACAACGCGGGGATCATCCCGATCCTCGCCCGCCGCGTCCGCGAGGTGGAGGCGAAGGCCCAGACCGGCAAGGTCGGGCCGACCAACCGGACGAAGTTCCTGGTGATCGCCCTCCTGATGCGCGAGGAGCGCAAGCGGGTCAAGGTCGATCCCTCGCTCAGCGACGCGCAGCGCGCCGAGGAGATGAAGCGCCTCGACGGCATCGCCACGATCCTGGCCAAGACGGCCGCCCGCGACACCAGCCTGATCGCGCTGCTCGAATCGGAGGCCGGCGTCACGGCGGCCGCGCAGAAGCTCCGCCGCGACTGGCTGCTCGAGGCGGGCGCGGAGCTCAGCCCCGACGAGCTGCTCATCGTGACCGAGCCGGAGCCCAAGCCCGAGGTGCCGGTCAACCAGGTCGTGCCGCAGTCGGTGCGCGCCCGCCAGCTGGCGAACCCCTTCCTCCCGCCGGACTTCTCGATCGCCGAGGCCTCGGCTCCGGCGCCGCGCCGCAGGCTCGACGACTGGGAGCTGCTCGGGCCGCTCTTCAAGGCGTTCGAGTACGGAGCGGGCGGACGGGCCGCGAGCATGGAGCTCCCGGAGCCGCCGAAGCTCGACCGGGTCTCGCCGCGCGGCCGCGAGCTGATGCCGCACCAGGCGCGCTTCATCGAGAGCGCCCGCGAGGGGCACCGCAGCTTCCTGCTCGCCGACGAGCCGGGTCTGGGCAAGACCGCGCAGAGCCTCCTCGCCGCCTCGGTGGTCGGGGCGTACCCGCTGCTCGCGGTGGTGCCGAACGTGGTCAAGATGAACTGGGCGCGCGAGGTCGAGCACTGGACCCCGCAGCGGCGCGCCACGGTCATCCACGGAGACGGCGGCACGCTCGACGCGTTCGCCGACGTGGTCATCGTCAACTACGACATCCTCGACCGGCACATCGGCTGGCTCGGGAGCCTGGGCTTCCGCGGCATGGTCGTCGACGAGGCGCACTTCATCAAGAACCTCCGCTCGCAGCGCTCGCAGAGCGTGCTCGCGCTGGCGTCGAGGATCCGCGAGACCACTCCGGGGCACGATCCGCTGATGATCGCGCTGACCGGCACCCCGCTGATCAACGACGTCGACGACTTCCGCGCCATCTGGCGCTTCCTCGGCTGGATCGACGAGACCAAGCCGGGGCCGGAGCTGATGGGCCGCCTCGAGGAGACGGGCCTCACCCCCGCCGACACGGGCTTCTACCCGGAGGCGCGCGAGGCCGTGATCGACCTCGGCATCGTCCGGCGCAAGAAGATCGACGTCGCCGCCGACCTGCCGTCGAAGCGGATCGTCGATCTGCCCGTCGAGCTGGACGACGACCTCGGCCGCTCCATCCAGAAGGCCGAGCGCGAGCTCGGCGCCCGCATGCTGCAGCGCTTCAGGGCGGTCACCTCCTCGATCACGCACGAGCTCGACGACGACGAGCGCGAGCGGTTCATCCGCATCGTGGCGCAGAGCGAGCTCGAGGAGTCGAAGTCGGCCAAGACCGGCGAGAACGTCTTCACCATGGTGCGCCGGATCGGCCAGGCCAAGGCGGCGCTGGCCGCCGACTACGCCTCGCAGCTGGCCCGCTCGGTGGGCAAGGTCGTCTTCTTCGCGAAGCACATCGACGTGATGGACCAGGCGGAGGACACCTTCGAGAAGCGCGAGCTGACGTCCGTCTCCATCCGCGGCGACCAGACCGCGGCGTTCCGCCAGACGCAGATCGACGCCTTCAACGAGGACCCGGACGTCTCTGTCGCCGTCTGCTCGCTCACCGCGGCGGGAGTCGGCGTGAACCTGCAGGCGTCGTCCAACGTGGTGCTCGCCGAGCTGTCGTGGACCTCGGCCGAGCAGACGCAGGCGATCGACCGCGTGCACCGCATCGGCCAGGAGGAGCCGGTGACGGCGTGGAGGATCATCGCGGCGCACACGATCGACGCGAAGATCGCGGAGCTCATCGACGCCAAGGCCGGTCTCGCCGCCCGGGCGCTCGACGGCGCGGACGCCGAGACGGCCTCGGCCGACACGGTGCAGCTGGACGCCCTCATGCACGTCCTGCGCGAGGCGATCGGCTGAGCGCACCCGGCCGGGCCGGCTGAGAGCTCAGCCGGTCCGGGCGAGCGGTGCGGCGAAGAAGTCCTTCTCGAACGAACTCGACCGCAGGAACGCGTCCCTCATCGCGGCGCGCTCCCTCGGTGAGGCGTCGCGGGCGGCCTGCTCCGTGAACTCGATCGCCCGCTCGGTGGCCGTCGCGAAGACCGGGTCGCCGTAGGTGAGCAGCCAGTCCGCGTAGGGGTGCTCGGGGTGCCCGGAGGCGGCGAGGCGCGACCCGACGTCGGCGTAGAGCCAGAAGCAGGGGAGCAGGGCGGCGACGATCTCGCCGTAGCCGCCGCCCGCGGCGACCGCGAGCAGGTGGTCGGTGTAGCCGCGGGTCACGGGCGCGGGAGCCGCGTCCCGGGTCCCGAGCCGGTCGCGGTGCAGCTGCGCCTCCGCCGCGAGGGCGGACGCCGAGCCCTCGGCCCAGAAGACCTGCTCGGCGGTGGTCGGCGCGCGCTGCGCCGCCACGGCCAGGACGCGGGCGTACTCGGTGAGGTAGAGAGCGTCCTGCTCGAGGTACCACTCGAAGTCCTCCCGCCCGAGGGAGCCGTCGCCGAGGGCCCGCACGAACGGGAGCGCGTCGATCTCGTCGCGGAGGGTCCGCGTCCGCTCCCAGACGTCCGCGCAGAACGCCGGAGGACGTTGCCGGTGGAAGTGGTCGATCGGGCCGTTGCCGGAGCCGACCTCGAGAGCGTCGGCGGCGCGCAGGGCGCCGGTCAGCCACTCCTTGGCCTCCGTCAGCGCCTCGACCAGGGCGTCGGAGGAGGCGTTGCGCCCGGCCAGGAGCGTCGCCATCGCGGACGAGAGCGAGCACCCGGTGCCGTGCGTGTTCGAGGTGGCGACGCGCTCGCCGGGGACCTCGCGCACGAGGCCGTCGGGGGTGACGATCGCGTCCGGGGTGGCGGGGCCGTCGAGGTGGCCGCCCTTCACCAGCACGGCGGCGTCGAGGGCGCGGGCGAGCATCGCCCCCTGCGCGAGCGCGGCCGGCCAGTCGGAGGCGGTCGGCTCTCCGGCCAGCACGCCCAGCTCGGGGAGGTTCGGCGTCACCAGGTCGGCGCGGCGGAGCAGGTCGCGCACGGCGTCCTCCGCCTCGGGAGCGAGCAGCCGGTGACCGCTGGTCGCGACCATCACCGGATCCACGACCACGACGGGCGGGCGGACCTCGTCGAGCCACTCGGCGACGACTCCGGCGTACTCGGCCGTGGCGAGCATCCCGATCTTCACCGCGTCGATCGTGACGTCGTCGCTCACCGCGTCGAGCTGCTCGCGGAGGAACGCGGCGGGTGGCAGGTGCACGGAGCGGACCCCGTGCGTGTTCTGCGCGACGAGCGCGGTGACGACCGCCATGCCGTAGCCGCCGAGCGCGCCGATCGACTTGAGGTCGGCCTGGACGCCGGCACCGCCGGTCGGATCGGTGCCGGCGATGCTGAGGACACGGGGGACGCGGGCGCCGGCGGTCACCGGTCCCACTCCGCTCGGATCAGGCGGGCGGCCGCCGCGGGGTCGGCGGCCGTGCAGAGCGCCGACACGACCGCGAGGCCGGCCGCACCGGCGAGGCGGAGTGGCCCCGCGTCCGCGGCTCCGACTCCGCCGATGGCGACGCAGGGCAGCGCCGCGGCCGCGGCGAGGGCGGCGAACCCGTCGACACCGAGGGGAGCGGGGTGGTCGGGCTTGGTCGCGGTGGGCCGGATGACGCCGACGCCGAGGTAGTCGACCGTCCCCGCGGGCAGGGCACGGACGGCGGCGAGGTGCTCGGGGGTGTTCGCGGTGAGCCCGATCACCGCGTCGGGACCGAGCAGCGAGCGGGCGGCGGTGACGGGGAGGTCGGACTGCCCGAGGTGGACGCCGTGGACGCGGGCGCCCGCGAGGCGGGCGGCGAGGGCGACGTCGACGCGGTCGTCGACCAGCAGGGTCGTGCGCTCGTCGAGGACGGCGGCGACGGCCCGGGTCAGGGCGACGAGCTCGGCGGCGGGGGCGTCGTGATCGCGGATCTGCACGGTCGTGACTCCGCCCCGGACGGCGGCGGCGACCACCGCGGGCACGCCGCGCTGGCCGCACTGGGCGGTGTCCGTGACGAGGTGGAGCGAGAGGTCGAGGCTCATGCGATCCGCGCCCCGGCCTCGGCGTCGGCCGGCTGGAGGGCAGCGAGGGCGTCGAGGAGGCCGACGGCGAAGGACCCGGGACCGCTGCTCGCTACGGCGGCCCGCTCGGCGGCGAGGCCCCAGACCGCGGAAGCGCTGACGGCCGCGTCGAGCGGGCGGGCGCCCGCGCCGAGGAACGCCGCCATCACGGCGCCGAGCGCGCAGCCGCCGCCGGTCACGCGGGTCAGCAGCGGGTGGCCGCCCGTGACCCGGACGACCCGCTCGCCGTCGGTGACGAGGTCGACCGCTCCCGAGACGGCGACCACGCCTCCGGTGCGGCGGGCGAGGACGCGGGCGGAGTCGAGCGCCTGCTCGGCGGTGTCGACGGCGTCCACGCCGCGGCCGCCCGCACCGGCTCCCGCGAGGGCGAGGATCTCGGAGGCGTTGCCGCGGATGATCGCGGGCCGCGCCTCGAGCAGCTCCACCGCCAGAGCGGTGCGGACGGGCAGCGGGCCCACGGCGACCGGATCGAGCACCCACGGGGTACCGGCGCGTCCGGCCGCGGCGACCGCCTCGCGAGCACCCTCGCGCTGCTCCGCTCCGGGCGTGCCGAGGTTGACGAGCACGGCCGAGGCGAGGCCCGCGAAGACGCCCGCCTCGCCGGGCAGGTCGCACATCGCCGGGCTGGCGCCGAGGGCCAGGAGGCTGTTGGCGGTGAAGCCGGTGACGACCGCGTTCGTGATGCACTGCACCAGGGGCCCGGCGGCGCGGAGCTCGGCGAGATCGCGACCCACGGACGCCGGGTCGGGCGCCGTGTCGGCGGGGAGGGTCGGGTGGACAGGCGTGCGAATGCTCATTCGCGACATCCCTTCGCTAGTACGAACTAGATCAGGTTCAACGGGTCTTCTCTCAGCCCTGGCGGGCACCCCGTGTCACTGCGCACGACCCTAGCAGCGGGCGCGGGCGCGCTCGCTGCTGCAGTGCGAGAGGAGCCAGCGGGACGTCGTCGCCCCTTCGCCCGGGAGCGGCCGCTCAGCCGGTGAGGATCGTCGAGTCGCCGCGCGGCCCCACCGCGACGCGGAGGCCGATCGGAAGCCGCTCGCGCATCGCGTCGACATGGCTGATCAGGCCGATCGTCCGACCGCCCGACCGCAGCTCGTCGAGCGTGCTGAGCGCCGTCTCGAGCGTCTCGGCATCGAGCGAGCCGAAGCCCTCGTCGATGAACATGGTCTCGAGCGAGATGCCGCCGGACTGCGCCGTCACCACGTCGGCGAGGCCGAGGGCGAGGGCGAGCGAGGCGAGGAACGTCTCGCCGCCGGAGAGCGAGGCGGGCTGCCGGCGGACGCCGGTGAAGGCGTCGAGCACGTCGATCCCGAGGCCGGAGGCGGCGCCGCGGTAGGCGAGCGAGTCGTCGTGGGCGAGTGCGTAGCGGCCGCTGGTCATCGCGTCGAGGCGGAGGTTCGCCGCGGTCACGATCTCCTCCAGGCGTCCGGCGAGGGCGAAGGCCTCGAGGTCCATCCGGCGCGTGTTCTGCCCCCGGCCGGAGACGGTCTCGGCCAGCGCGCGCAGCTCCTCGTGGCGATGGAGACGCTCACCCAGCACGGCGAGGCGGCCCGCGGCCGTCGCGGCGAGCTCGGCCAGGCGCTCCGAGCGGTGCTCGAGCACGGAGAGGCCGGCTCGCGCCTCGTCGCGACGGGCGGAGGCCTCGCGCGAGCGCTCCTCGGCGGCGGCGAGGTCGACGGCCGTGCCCGGCAGTCCGCGGAGTTCCGGGTCGGCGAGCACCGCCTCCGTCGCGCTCCGCCGTCGCTCGTGCTCGGCGACGACGGCCTCGGCCCGCGCCCGGTCCCCGCTGGCCAGCGCGGCCGACTCGGCCTCCTCGGCGGTCGTGAAGCCGCGCTCGGCGAGGACCTCGGCGAGCTCCTCCCGGGCGGCGGCGGCGGCCTCGGACCGCGAGACGGCCGCCTCCTCGGCCTCGACCAGGGCGACGGCACGACGGCGCTGGGCGTTCAGCTGCTCGACCCGCGAGGCGACGCTCGTCGCGCCGTCGCGGAAGGCCTCGACGCGCTCCCGCAGCAGCCGCAGCGCTTCAGCGGCGAGGGCGGACTCGTCGGCGCGGGCGCGGTGCTCCTCGCGAGCGGCGTCCCGTCCGGACGTGAGAGCGTCGATCCGGGTGCGCAGCCGGGTGCGCTCGCGCCGCAGCTCCTCCATGCGGGCGGCGGCGCGGCGCGCCGAGGCGAGCCGCTCCTCGTGCGCCGGGCGGAGCGACTCCGGATCCGCGTCCTCGCCCACACGCTCCTCGAGCGCCGCGAGAGCCCGAGCCGCGGCTCCCTCGCGCTCGCGGGCGCCGTCGAGGGCGGCGGCGGCGCGCTCCACCGCGACGCGGGCCCGGTCGAGGTCGTCGGTGCCGACCGTCGTCGGGCCGTCGTGCTCGGCCGGGCGGGGGTGCTCGCACGAGCCGCAGACGGGGCAGGGCTCGCCCGGCTCCAGCCGCTCGGCGAGCTCCCCGGCGAACCCGGCGAACCGGCGCGCGATCAGGGCGGCCTGCTCCGTGGCGCGCTCGCCGTGGACGCGCGCCGCGTCGGCGTAGGCCGTGCCGAGCCGCTGCAGACCCGCCGCAGTGAGATCGCGCTCGAGGGCCGCGGCGATCCTCCGCTCGAGCGCGGCGAGCGCGTCGACGCGCGTGGGGACAGCGGCGGCCTCCCCGGCCAGGGACTCCTCCTCGGCGGCGAGCGCGTCGACGTGGGCGGGCAGCTCGCGCAGCTCCGCCTCGATCCCCGCGAGCGCGGTCGCCGCCGCCTGCTCGGCGCGTGCGGACCGCTCGGTGACGCGCTCCGCGTCGGGGAGCCGGCGCTCCTCGGCCAGCGCCTCGGCGAGGGCGCCGAGGACAGCGGCGAGCCGTTCGGCCGTCTCGGCGGCCGGGCCCCCGGACGCGTCCCCGTAGGCGTCGGCGGCGAGGTCGCGCTGCTGCCGGGCGGCCCGCTCCTTCTCGGCGGCTGCCCGGGCGGAGCGGAGCAGCGGCAGCACGCCGTCGGCCCGGCGCGCGCGCTCGATCGCGGCCCGCTGCTGCTCGACGTGCGCCTCGGCGACCACGAGCTCCTCCGCCTCGATGAGGGCGCGCCGGCGCCGCTCCTGGCCCCGGGCGATGCGCCGGGCCTCGTCGAAAGCGGCGCCCGCGGCCTCGTGCGCTGCGTCGGCCGCGGCGGAGCCGGCCCGGGCCGCCTCGAGCGGAGCGGCGAGCCGCGCCGGCAGCCCGGCGAACCAGGCGGCGTCCGGCAGAGGCGGCTCGGCTCCGTCATCGAGGAGCCGGACGGCCTCGTCCGCGAGCGCCGTCACGGCCGCGCGCTCCTCCTCGAGCCCGACGGCGCTCGCGTCGCGCTGCTCGAGCAGGCGGCGGCGGAGCAGATCGAAGCGCTCGGTCGCGAAGAGCGTGCGCAGGAGCCGCTGCCGGTCGTCGTTCTTCGCGAGCAGGAACTCGTGGAAGCGGTTCTGCGCCAGCAGGATCACCTGGAGGAACTGGTCCTTCGTCAGGCCGACGATCCGGCCGATGTCGGCGCCCACCTCCTTCGCGCTCGACGAGAGCCCGACCCAGGTGCCGTCGACCTGCTCCAGCAGCTCGACCTTCGCCGGCTGGGTCGTGGTGCCGGTGCCGCGCCGTTTCGGCCGCTCGTACTCGGGCGAGCGCCGGACGCGGTAGACGCGCCCCGCCGCCTCGAAGTCGAGCTCGGCGAAGGTCTCGTCCTCGGGGCCGCTGTGGTCGCTCCGCAGGCGCGAGGCGGTGCCGTCGAAGCGGGGGACCGAGCCGTAGAGCGCGAACGCGATCGCGTCGAGGATCGTCGACTTGCCCGCTCCGGTGCGCCCGGCGATGAGGTATACGCCCACGTCCTCGAGCCGGTCGAAGTCGACGCACTGCTCGGCGCGGAACGGTCCGAGTCCGGCGAAGGCGAGTCGGCGGATCCTCACCGCAGAGCCTCGGCCTCGACGGCCGCGAGCGCGTCGAGGGTGAGGGCGCGCTCGGTCTCCGTGGCGCCGTGACCGCCGCGGACGTGGGCGAGGAAGTCGTCGACGACCTCCACGTCGCTCCGCCCGCGGATCCGCTCGGCGTACGCGCGCGGCTCGGCCGCGGCGTGCGGGGGTCGGTGCTCGAGCGTGGCGCAGCCGGGGAAGCGCGACTGCAGGCGCGCCATCGCGTCGAGCGGGCGCACGGGATCGGTGAGCACCGCCGAGACCCAGTCGCCCTCCACCTCGGCCAGGGAGGGATCGCGCAGCAGCTGCTGGAGCTCGCCCTCGATCACGCTGAGCCTCCTCGGCACGGGGAGCGGCGACCACTCGACGCCCTCGAGCCCCTCGGGCCCGATCGTCACCAGCCAGGCGCCGCGCGGCTTCGACGCCTCGCCGAACGAGTAGTGCAGCGGCGCTCCGGAGTAGCGCACTCCCGGCAGCAGCTCGGCGCGTCCGTGGATGTGCCCGAGCGCCGCGTAGTCGGCCGCGGCGAAGTGCTCGACCGAGACGTAGTCGAGCCCGCCCGCCGTGATGTCGCGCTCGAGGACCGCGGCCGGGGCTCCGACCGCGAAGCAGTGCGCGAGCACGACCCAGGGACGGCCCGCCGCCTCGGCGGCGGCGCGCACCCGCGCCATCGCGAAGGCGAGCACGTCCTCGTGGCGGCGCAGCTGCTCCTCCGGGTGCCGGTGGCGGTAGAGGGCGGGCTCGAGGAAGGGGATGCCGTGGACGCCGACCTCGAGGCCGGACGCGTCGCGCAGCAGGACCGGCTCGGCGTACGCCTCGGGGTCGGTGAGGACGTGGACGCCCGCTCCGCGCAGGAGCCCGGCCTGGAAGCCGAGCCGGGCGGGGGAGTCGTGGTTGCCGCTGGTGAGGACGACCTCGGCGCCGGCCGCGCGGATCGCCTCGAGCGTGCGGGTGAGGAGGGTGTAGTGCTCTGCGGCGGGCACGGCGGAGTCGAAGACGTCGCCGGCGATCAGCACCGCGTCCACGCGCTCGGCCCGCACCGTCTCGACAAGGGCCTCGAGCACGGTCGCGAGCGCCGCCGTCGTGGAGTGCCCGTGGAAGGTGCGGCCGATGTGCCAGTCCGAGGTGTGCAGCAGCTTCACGGTCGTCCTTCCTCTGCGTCGTCCGGGGGAGCGACTCCAGGCTAGTGAGGCCCTCCGACACCGGCGGCGCAGCGGACACCTCCCGTTCACCGGGAGGTGCACAATAGGGCGTCGGTCGAGCAGAGGAGATGGTCGTGAAGCTGCCCCGCGTCCCCGCGACGATCCTGGGTCTGGGCTCGCGCACCCGCGCCGCCGCCGAGGACACCGCTCCCATCCAGCGTCTGCGCCCGGACGACGAGCCGGCCCGCACCAGCACGGTCGACAACGCGATCTACCAGGACGGCCGCCGGGTCGTCTCTCCCGGCAGCATCCCGGAGGCGCTCGCCGCCCTGCAGAAGCTGCCCGACGCGATGGCGTGGATCGGGCTGTACCGGCCGAACGCGGCCGAGCTCGCCGCGCTCGAGGACGAGTTCTCGATGCACCCGCTCGCCCTCGAGGACGCGATCAGCGCGCACCAGAGGCCCAAGCTCGAGCGGTACGGCAGCGACATGTTCGTGGTGCTGCGCGCCGCCAGCTACTCCGACCAGCGCGAGGAGGTCGACTTCGGCGAGCTCCACCTGTTCGTGGGGTCGAACTTCGTCGTCACGGTCCGCCACTCCGAGAAGCCCGACCTCTCGCTGGTGCGGCGGCGGATGGAGGCCGATCCGGAGCTGCTGCGCGTCGGCCCGGTCGCCGTGCTGTACGCGATCCTCGACGCCGTCGTGGATCAGTACTCGCCCGTCGTCGCCGGTCTCGAGAACGACATCGACGAGATCGAGGCGCAGGTCTTCGAGGGCGACCCGGCGGTGTCCCGCCGCATCTACGAGCTCAGCCAGGAGGTGCTGGACTTCCAGCGCGCGGTCGCTCCGCTGACCGGCATGCTCGGGCGGCTCGTCACCGACTTCGAGGTGTTCCAGTCGGATGTGGAGCTGCGCCGCTACATCCGCGACGTCGCCGACCACGTCGCGCTCGTCACCGAGCGGGTCGACGGCTTCCGCACCACGCTGCGGGAGATCCTGGCGGTGAACGCGACCCTCGTCGCCCAGCGCCAGAACGAGGACATGAAGAAGCTCGCGGAGGTGGGCAACCAGCAGAACGACGAGGTCAAGCGGATCTCCGCCTGGGCGGCCATCTTCTTCGCGCCGACCATGATCTCGAGCATCTACGGCATGAACTTCGACGTGATGCCCGAGCTGCACGTGGCGTGGGGGTACCCGGCGGCGCTCGCGGCGATGCTCGCCTCGAGCGTGGTGCTGCACCGGCTCTTCAAGCGGTGGGGCTGGCTCTGAGCCCGCGTCCCGCGACGTGTCAACACCGTGACGGTCCCGGAGGCTCCGCGTAGCGTCGCTCGTGGGCCGTCCGGCCCCTGAACGGAGGGACTCCCGATGACTCCGGAGGACACGACCACGACGGCCCCGCGGCCCCGCTCCCTCTGGCGGGCGGGCGCGGCTCCGATCCCCTCCGACGAGTTCATGCCGGGCGCGCACTTCGATGACGTCGTGGTCGGCGCCGGACTCACCGGGCTGGTCACCGCGCTCCTCCTGCAGCGGACCGGCCGGCGCGTGCTGGTGCTGGAGGCGCGGGAGGTCGGCGCGGTCACGACCGGGAACACGACGGCGAAGCTCAGCCTCCTGCAGGGAGCGCACCTCTCCCGGATCGCGGAGCGCAACATCCCCGCGGTGACCGAGGCCTACGTCGCGGCGAACCTCGCGGGCTTCCGCTGGCTGCTCGACTACTGCGAGGGCGCGGGCGTGCCGGTGCAGAGGCGCACCGCCTACAGCTACGCGCAGACGCCCGAGGGCGTGGACGCCGTCCTGAAGGAGCACGCGACCGCGCGCCGCTTCGGCCTCGCGACCCGCCTCGTCGGCGAGCTCGACGTGCCCTTCCCCAGCACGGCGGCCGTGGCCCTCGACAACCAGGCCCAGTTCGACCCGATGGACGTCCTCACGGCGCTCGCCGCCGACTTCCGCGCCGCCGGGGGCACCCTGGTACAGGGCGTCCGGGCCCTCGGGATGCGAGCGACCGCTCCTGTCCGGGTCCGCACCAGCGCGGGCCCGGTGACCGGGGACCGGGCCTACCTGCTCACGGGCGCGCCGATCCTCGACCGCGGCCTCTACTTCGCCAAGATCGCCGCGCTGCGCTCGTACGCGGTCGCGTTCCGCACCGACGCGCCGATCCCCGACGGCATGTACCTCTCGGTCGACGAGCCGTCCCGCTCGGTGCGCGACGCCGAGCGCGACGGCGAGCGGCTCCTCCTGATCGGCGGCAACGGCCACCCGGTGGGGCGCAGGCCCGTCACCTCGGAGGCGGTGGACGACCTGGTCGCCTGGACGCGGCGGTCCTTCCCGGGGGCGGAGCCGGTCGCGCAGTGGAGCGCCCAGGACTACGAGCCGTTCCACCGTGTGCCGTTCGTGGGCTGGCTGCCGCGGGGCCGCGGACGGATCTTCCTGGCGACCGGCTACGACAAGTGGGGGATGACCAACGCGGTGCAGGCCGCGATGACGCTCGTCGCCGACCTCGAGGGCGGGACGCCGGCCTGGGCGAGGACGCTGCACCGCCGGCCCACGCTGCCGCGGGTGATGGCGGAGGGGCTCGGCGCCGGGCTGGCGGTGGGCGCCTGGTACGCCCGCGGCTGGTCGGCAGCGCTCCGCGCGCCCCGCTCGGCCGGGGTGGTGCCGGCGGAGGGCCAGGGCTCGCTCGCCCGCGACGGCCTGCAGCCCGTCGCTGTCTCCACCGTCGAGGGGAGGCGCTGCGCGGTGTCGGCGGTGTGCCCGCACCTGGGCGGGATCGTCACCTGGAACGACTCGGAGCGCAGCTGGGACTGTCCGCTGCACGGCTCCCGCTTCGCAGCCGACGGGACGGTGCTGGAGGGGCCGGCGGTCGAGCCGCTCGCCCCGCTGGGCTAGGCCGGCCGCCGGCTCCGCGGAGCCGAGCCGGCGGCCGGCCCCGCAGAGCAGGCGGCTCAGTCCTCGTCCGCTCCGGGCTCCGCGACCTCGTCGCCGTCCGCGCCCGAGGCATCGCCGGTCGTGTGCAGATCGGTGTCGCCCGGGATGCTGAAGTCGCTCAGCGGGTCCAGGGGCTTCTTGTCGTCGGTGTCGTCGCTCATGCCTGCCACCCTACGAGCGTCCGGCGAGGCGCTGCACCGCGGCGACCGGGATCGACAGCCACTCCGGCCGGTTGCGCGCCTCGTAGATCGCCTCGTAGACGGCCTTGTCGAGCTCGAACGCGTCGAGCACCGCCCGGTGCGCGGTGACCGCGTCGCCCGCTTGCTCGGCGTAGCCCTCGAGGAACGCGGCACGGCTCGCCGCCGCCCACGCCGCCCTCGAGGCGCCCGGCTCGGCCTGCTCGTGCGCACCCGCCGCGTAGTCGAAGGAGCGCAGCATCCCCGCCACGTCGCGCAGCGCCACGTCGGGAAGACGGCGCTCGTGCATGGGCCGCAGCGGCTCGCCCTCGAAGTCGAGGAGCACCCAGCCGCGATCGGGCACGGACAGGACCTGCCCGAGGTGGTAGTCGCCGTGGATGCGCTGGAGCCTCGGCCACGGCGCGGTCTCGGCGGCGCGGAACACGGCCTCGATCGCCTCCGAGTCCTCGGCGATCACGGGGACCTCGGCCGAGGCGATGCGCAGGCGACGGCGCATGGCCGCGACCATCCGCTCGACGACCTCGGACGTGGTGTCCTCGGTCGGCATGACCTCCGCCAGCGTCGCGTGCACCTCGGCGGTGGCGCGGCCCAGCTCGCGGGCGGGTCCGGTGAAGTCGGAGTCGGCGGCGACCGCTTCGAGGGCGACGCGCCACGCGTCCTGGACCCCGGGGAGGAACTCCTGTGCGAAGGCGAGGTGCCCGAAGGCGCGGCCCGTCTCCTCGCCCTCGTCGTCCCACTCGCCGGTCACGTTGCCGAGCACGGGCGGGACGAGGGCGCTCCCGGCGGCGTTGAGCGCCGACTGCACCGTCACGTCCGGGTTGTCGCCGTGGTGGAGGGCGCGGAAGACCTTGACGATCACCGGGGTCGCGTCGGATCCGTCGTCGGCGGTGGTGCGGACGATCACCGAGGTGTTCGACTGCTCGCCGCTGAGCACCTTCGAGGACGCGAACGCCCCGATCGCGGCACCCGGTTGCCGGTGGCCCTCGGCGCGGGCGCCGCCCTGGGCGCCGTCCTCGTCGGAGCGGCCGCCGTCGGCGATCATGCCGAGCAGGGCGCGGGCGAACACCGGGTCCCGTGGAGCGTCGTACACGAAGTGCACGTCGTCGTAGTAGACGAGGGCGTCCTCGAGCCCGGGCACCGGAGCCGCGTGGACGGTCACCGGCACCTGGTACAGCACCGGGCTCGTGCCTGCCCGGTCGATGAAGAGGTGGTCCACCACCTCCGCCTCGCCGGGGTGCAGCGACCAGGCGCCGCGGACCTCCAGCTCGGGGCGCCGCCCCTTGCTCGCGTACCACCTCTGGTCCGCCACCCATGCGGCGATGCGGTCGATCGACAGGCCTGCGCTCATGCTCTTCCCTCCGTCGGCACCCCGAACCCTACTGGCCGCGGACGACGGGCGGAGGGGCTTGCGGCGGGGCGCTCAGGCCAGCTCGAGCACGTCCAGCGTCCAGGCGTACTCGAACGCGATCTCGCGCCAGCGCTCGTAGCGTCCGCTCACCCCGCCGTGTCCCGCGGTCATCTCGGTGCGCAGCAGCGCGGGAGCGCCGACCTCGCGGAGCCTGGCCACCCACTTCGCCGGCTCCACGTAGAGCACCCGGGTGTCGTTGAGGCTCGTCGTCGCGAGGATCCGGGGGTACTGCACGTCCTCGCGGACGTTCTCGTAGGGCGAGTACGACTTCATGTAGGCGTAGACCTCGGCGTCGTGCAGCGGGTCGCCCCACTCGTCCCACTCGATCACCGTGAGCGGGAGCGACGGGTCGAGGATCGAGGTGAGCGCGTCGACGAACGGGACCTGCGCGAGGACGCCGGCGAACGCCTCCGGGGCGAGGTTCGCGACCGCGCCCATCAGCAGGCCGCCGGCCGACCCTCCCTGCGCGACCAGGCGGTCCGGAGTGGTGAAGCCCGCGTCGACCAGGTGCCGCGCCGCGGAGACGAAGTCGGTGAAGGTCGTCCGCTTCGCCAGCGTCTTCCCGTTCTCGTACCAGGAGCGGCCCATCTCCCCGCCGCCGCGGACGTGCGCGACGGCGAAGACGACGCCGCGGTCGAGCAGCGAGAGGCGCGCGATCGAGAAGCCCGGGTCGATGCTCGCCTCGTACGAGCCGTAGCCGTAGAGGAGGAGCGGCGCGGGGGCCGAGTCCGGATCGGCGGCGTCGCGGCGCCAGACGAGCGAGAGGGGCACCCGCGTGCCGTCCTCCGCCACGGCCCACTCCCTCCGCTGCACGTAGAGCGCGGGGTCGTAGTCGCCGAGCACCGGCTGCTGCTTGAGCACCGTGCGCTCGCCCGTCGCGACGTCGAGCGCGAGCACGGTCGAGGGGGTGACGAACGAGGTGTAGGCGAGGCGGAGGGAGGGCTGCTCCCACTCCGGGTTCCCCGCCAGGCCCGCGTCGTAGAGCGGCTCGTCGAAGACGATCTCCTCGAGCCGCGCTCCGGCGCCGTCCTCGCGGAGCAGCCCGAGCCGGGTGGCTCCGTCGGCCCGGTAGGAGACGACGACGTGCCCGGCGAAGGCGTCGACGCCCTCGATCCGGCGGCCCTCGCGGTGCGGCACCACCACGCGGCGCTCGCGGGCCCGGGCGTCGGCGTCGAGCGACAGGTCGGCCGGCTCCTCGACGATCTCGAAGTCGAGGGCGCCGTCGTTGTGCACGATCAGCAGGCGGTCGCGTCCGTCGACGACGGCGTGCTCGACCTCGTACTCCACGCCCTCGCGGCGCGGCCACACCGAGCGGAAGGAGCCGGTCGGGTCGGACGCGTCCAGCAGCAGGCACTCGCTCGTGATCTTGCTGCCGATCTCGATGACGAGGAAGCGGCGGCTGCGGGTGAGGCCCACGCCGATCCAGTAGCGCTCGTCGGGCTCGGCGAAGACGACCTCGTCCGGGGTCCCGGCGCCGACCTCGTGCCGCCAGATCGTGTCGGGGCGCCAGGACTCGTCGACGGTCGGGTAGAAGACGAAGCGCCCGTCGGCGCCGAAGGTCGCTCCGCCGCCGGTGCCCTCGATGACGTCCGGCAGATCCTCGCCGGTCTCGAGGTCGCGGATGCGGAGGGTGTAGCGCTCGTCGCCCTCGACGTCGGTGCCGAAGAGCAGCCGTCGGCCGTCGGCCGAGACGTCGAAGCTGCCGAGCGAGAAGAAGTCGTGCCCCTCCGCCTCCGCGTTGCCGTCCAGGACGACCTGCTCGCCCTCGAGCGGACCGCCCTCGGCGATCGACGGCGGCGTCCAGTCGTCCGGCCCGCTGATCGGCGCCCGGCAGTGCACGGCGTACTGGCGGCCCTCGTAGGAGCGCGAGAAGTACCACCAGGAGCCCTCCCGGACGGGCACCGAGAGGTCGGTCTCCTTCGTCCGCGAGCGGATCTCCTCGAACAGGCGCTCGCGCAGCGGAGCGAGAGGAGCCAGCACCGCCTCGGTGTACGCGTTCTCGGCCTCGAGGTGCGCGATCACCTCGGGGCTCTCCTTCTCGCGCAGCCACTCGTAGTGGTCGACCACCACGTCGCCGTGGTGGCGGCGCTCGAGGGGGACGCGGCGGGCGACGGGCGGAACGGGCGCGGTCATCGCTCCAGCCTAGGGCGAGGGCGCCCCTGGCCGCCCGGGGTGCCGCAGCGGCGCCGGGCGTGATCACAATGGAGCATGGCCAGCGGTGCGGAGAACGAGTCGGCGACGTCCCGGGCGGGCGGTGCGCGGAGAGTGCAGACCGAGGTCGAGCGCAAGTACGACGTCGACGCGGGCACCCGGCTGCCCGACCTGACCGGCACCGGGAGCGTCGCGAGCGTCCGCACCGAGGAGCCGGTGACCCTCCGCGCCGAGTACTTCGACACCGCCGAGCGCGCTCTGTCCCGGGCGCGGATCACGCTGCGCCGCCGCGAGGGCGGATCCGACCAGGGCTGGCACGTCAAGCTGCCCGGCTCCTCCGGCCGCACCGAGATCCACGCGGAGCTCACGGCCTCGCGCACGGTCCCGTCCGCCGTCCGCGAGCCGGTGCTCGGGCAGGTGGGGCGCGCGCCGCTCGAGCCGCTGGCGCTGCTCGAGACGGTCCGCTCGATCACCCGCGCCCTCGACTCCCACGGGCGGGAGCTCGCCGAGATCGCCGACGACCTGGTGACCGCGCGCGACCAGCGCACCGGCCGCGAGCGGCGCTGGAGGGAGTGGGAGGTCGAGCTCGTCGACGTCCCTGGGGACGAGGGCGAGGGGGTCCTCGACGCGATCGAGCAGCGCCTCCTCGCCGCGGGCGCCCGCCCGGCCGCCAGCGCCTCGAAGCTCGCCCGGGCCACCGGCGGCCCGATCGAGGAGACGGTCCCGGATCCGCGGAACGGCGGGGAGGCGGCGCTCGCCGCGGTCCGCTCGCTCCTGCGCGAGCTGCGCGCCGTCGACCCGCGGGTGCGCCTCGAGGCCGACGACGCCCTGCATCGGATGCGCGTGCTCGCGCGCCGGCTCCGGTCCGTCCTCGCCGCCTCCCGCTCCGTGCTCGACCGTGCGGCGACCGACCCCGTGCGGGACGAGCTGCGCTGGCTGGGAGGGGTCCTCGGCGCGGCTCGCGATCAGGAGGTGCTCGCCGAGCGGTTCCGCGCCTCCCTGGCGGCCGTCGAGGGCGCCCCGAGCTCCCCCTCCGCCCTGCTGGAGGAGATCGAGCACCGGCACGCCGCGGCGCTGCGCCGCGTCGACCGCACTCTGCGCGGCGGCCGCTACCTCGCGCTCCTCGCCTCGCTCGACGCCCTGCTCGCGGACCCGCCCCGCACCGCGCGGGCGGGCTCGAGCGCGACGGCGCTGGTGCGCCGCTCCGTCGCGAAGGACCTCGCGCGCATCTCCGCAGCGGGCTCCGCGGCGGCCGGCGGCTCGCTCGAGGCCAGACACGACCTGCGGAAGGCGGCGAAGCGTCTCCGCTACACCGTGGAGGCGTGGCGGGCGGTCGTCCCCGAGGCCGTCGGCGCCCGGCGCCGCTCGCTCGCCGAGGCGGGCGAGGACCTCGCCGACGCCCTGGGGGAGGAGCGCGACGCGCTCGCCGCCCGTGCGCTGATCCTGGAGGAGGCCGATCGCAGCGGGGAGGGAGCCTTCGCGCTGGGGGTCGTCGCCGCCGAGGAGCGGCACCGCGCCAGGCGGGCCGCGAAGGCCGCGGAGAAGGCGGGGGACCGTCTGGGGTCGCTCTCGCGCTGACCGTGCGGCCCCGCAGTCGCTGTCAAGCCGACGGCCCGGTCACACGGACGAAATCCACGGCGGATAATGTGAATCATGCCTTCCGTCCGTGCTCTTCCGTCACCGCTCCTGCGCCCGCGCCACTTCGACCGCGACGACGTCGTGGTCCATGCCGGCCTGTTCTCGCTGGTGAACTCGAGTACGACGCCCCGCGCGGCCTGGACCGAGGACCTGATCGCCATCGGCGAGGTCCTCGACGCCGCCGAATTCCCCTACCGCCTCATCCGCGGCACCGACGGCTCGCCCTTCCTCGCGGTGGACCGCGTGCTCGGCGCCGAGCTGGCGACGCTGCTGGCGCGCGCCTTCGCGACCGAGCCCTTCTACGCCAAGACGGTCGACAAGCGGGGCACCCCGCCCCAGCTCCTGGCCGAGGGCGTGCTCGCGCCGTATCCACGCGCCTCCGTCTTCAAGCTCTTCCGCCCGCGCGTCTCCTCCACGGGATCGCTGCGCTACGGCGCCCGCAGCGGCGTCCGCCTCGAGCTGTGGAAGGTGGGCGAGGAGGAGATCATCACTCCCGCCGAGAACGCGCTCATGCGCAACAGCCTCCCCGTCGCCGAAGCGATCGACGCCCACGTCGAGGCGTACGGCCGCACCTGGCCGACGTTCGAGGGCATGTTCGAGCCGCTCGTCAGCGACATCCGCTTCGAGGTGGACATCGTCTTCTCGTGGGTCGACGGCACCGACCTGGAGTTCCAGCGCGCCCGGGCGGCCCGCATGGCGAGCTACGTGGTGGGGGAGGGCGACGACGCTCCGGCGCGCTTCCGTCAGATCGACGAGCTCAAGTACGCCCTGCGCAGCGTCTACATGTACGCGCCGTGGATCCGGCACATCTACATCGTCACCGACTCCCCGCGCCCGCGCTGGCTGGACGAGCACCCGGACGTCACCCTCGTGCGCAGCGAGGACCACTTCCGCGACCTCTCGGTGCTGCCGACGCACAACTCCCACGCGGTCGAGAGCCAGCTGCACCGCATCCCGGGGCTGGCGGAGCACTTCCTCTACTCCAACGACGACATGTTCTTCGGGCGCCCGGTCGACCCGTCGATCTTCTTCTCGCCCGGGGGCATCACGAAGTTCATCGAGGCGACGACGCGCATCGGCATGGGCGACTCCAACGCCTCCCGCAGCGGCTTCGAGAACGCGGCCCGCGTCAACCGGCGCCTGCTCCGCGAGCGGTTCGGCGCGATGACGACCCGTCACCTCGAGCACGCCGCCACGCCGCTCCGCAAGACCGTGATGGCCGAGCTCGAGGCCGAGTTCGAGCCGGAGTTCACCGCGACCGCCGCGAGCCGCTTCCGCTCCGCGAGCGACGTCTCCGTCACCAACTCGCTCTACCACTACTACGCGCTGATGACCGGCCGCGCGGTCGTGCAGGAGAACGCCTCGGTGAAGTACGTCGACACGACGATGCACCAGGGGCTGAAGGACATGCGCAAGCTCCTCAAGAACCGCGGAGTCGACTTCTTCTGCCTCAACGACGGCAGCTTCCCCGAGATCTCGGCGGAGGCGCGCACCAAGGCCGTCATCGGGTTCCTCGAGGAGTACTACCCGATCCCGGCTCCGTGGGAGCGCGAGGTCTGACCGTGGGCTGGGCCGTCGGGGGAGCGGTTGCCGGGCTGCTTCTCGGCCTGGCGAGCTCGCTCGTGTTCCCGGGCATCGGAGTGGGAGCGGGCGTCGGCGGGCGCTGACACCGCCGGCCGTGTCCGAGGACGCGGTCGACGCGGCGCCCGGAGGCGTGGGAGCGACCCCGACGCCCCGCCGCGCCGCTACGCGCTGACGCCCACCCGCTCCACGAGCGGCGGGTAGAGCTCCTCGTCCCGGGCGACGGGGGCCGCCGTCGCCGCGGCGATCTCGACGCCGTGGTCCGCGAGGATCCGCTGCGTCTCGCTCGCCGAGACGTAGGACACCTCGGTCGAGGCGCCGATCGGCACCACCGAGTGCAGCACCGTGCCGTCGTAGACGTGGATCAGGTTGAACGCCTGGGCGCCGTTGCGGGCGCGTGTCGCGCCGACCGGCACGTTGAGGTCCTGGGTGTAGCAGGTGGCCGACGCGACCGAGACCGGGATGCCGGCGAACATCGCCGTCGACGAGTAGTGCAGGTGGCCCGCGATGATGCTGCGGACGTCGGAGCCCTCGAGCACCTCCGCGAGGGCGGGCTGGTCGCGCAGCTCCACGAGGACCGAGAGGTCGAGCACGCTCGGCACCGGCGGGTGGTGCAGCGCGAGGATCGTGCCGTGCGGGGCCGGGCTGGAGAGCTCCTCCGCCAGCCAGTCGAGCTGCGCGTCCGAGAGCTCGCCGTAGTGGGCGCCGGGCACGGTGGAGTCCAGCGCGATGATCCGGAGCCCGTTGACGTCGTGCACGCGGTCGATCGGCTGCGTGGTCGGGAGCTGGTCGAGCAGCCCCGAGCGGAACGCGCCGCGGTCGTCGTGGTTGCCCATCACCCAGATCACCTCGGCGCCGAGGCGTGCGGCCGCGGGCTCGACGACGGCGCGCAGCTTCGCGTACGCCTCCGGCTCGCCCTTGTCGGCGAGATCACCCGTGATGACGATGGCCTCCGGACGTCCGCCGGACGCCTCCAGCTCGTCGAACAGGAGCCACAGCTGGGCCTCGCTGTCGACGTCGGAGCCGTACAGGCCGCCGTCTCCGGCGATGAAGTGGGTGTCGCTCAGGTGAAGGATGAAGTGGTTGGGCCGGGGGTACTCGGCCTGGCGGAGGGACATGATCCTCGGGTTCCACGATCGGCGGGAGCCGGATCACGCGACCCGGCGTCGGCACTTGCGCACTGCTCCAGCGGAGGCGACCCCGCTGCGACCAGTCCATCATCGCGGGGTGAACTCCGGGCCAACACCGGTCGGCGCGTCATCGAACGGTTCTCCCAGGTTGCCGGTCGCTGCGCGGTCCTCCCGGACCCCGGAGGACCGCCGCGATCAGAGCCGGGCGAGCAGCCGCGCGTAGAACTCGATGGCGCGCTCGAACTGGTCGGCCTCGACCGACTCGTCGACCCCGTGGATCCCGAGCTGCTGCCGCGGGCTGATCTCGAACGGGATGAAGCGGTAGACGTGGTCGCTGATCGCGTGGAAGTGCCGCGCGTCGCTGCCGCCGGTCTGCACGTAGGGGGCGACGACCGCGTCCGGGAACGACTCCTGGACGACCGCGCGGAGCAGGTCGTACGGCCCGCCGTCGCCGCGCTCGCCGGTGGGGGAGACGGGGGAGGGCTCGTGGGCGACCTTCACCTCGACCTCGACCTCCGGGTCGTCGATGACGGCGCGGATGCGTTCGACCACGCCCGCCACGGTGCCGCCCGGGTTGATCCGCACGTTCGCGGTGGCGCTGGCGCTGGAGGCGAGGACGTTCGCTCCGGTGCTGCCGCGCAGCTCGGTGATCGCGACCGTCGTCCGCAGCATCGCGGCCGAGCGGTTGGAGTGGGCGGCGAGCGCGCCGACGACGGCGTCCGGGTGCTCGTGCGGGCGGGCGTACCAGACGGCGTGGGCCGCGTCCGCGTGGTCGGCCGCCGCGCGCACCAGCTGGGCGATCGGCTCCGGGAGGGTCGAGGGGAACGGGTTCTCGGTCAGGCGGTGGATCGCCCTCGCGAGCCGCTGGGTGGCGAGCAGCCCGGGCGGGGGCGGCGGAGCGGAGGCGTGGCCGCCGACGTCGCGGCAGGTCAGCTCGAGGTTCATGATCCCGCGCTCGGTGACGCCGATCACGGCGATCGGGGTGGTGACGCCGGGCAGGATGCCGCGCCGCACGTTCCCGCCCTCGTCGAGCACGAGGCGCGGGCGGACCCCGCGCGCGCCGAGCAGGGCGACGACCGAGGGGGCGCCGTCGCCCGCCGTCTCCTCGTTGTGCGTGGAGAGGAGGTACACGTCGTGCCGGGGCCGCTCGCCCCGCAGGACGGCCGCCTCGACCGCCTCGAGGAGGGCGACGAGGGAGCCCTTGTCGTCGAGGGCGCCGCGCGCCACGACGGAGGTGCGGCCGTCCGCGGCGACGACCGTCTCGGCCGCGAACGGGTCGTGCGACCATTCCGCCGCCGTCACGCTGACCACGTCGTAGTGGGCCATCAGCACGGCCGGCTCGCCCGGCTCCTCACCGCGCCAGCGCCAGAGGAGGGAGTGGCCGGCGACGGTCTCGGACTCCAGCGCCGCGTGCAGCGCCGGGTAGAGCTCGGCGACGAGCTCCCGGAAGGCGTGGAAGCGGCTCCAGTCGGTCGCCGACTCGTCCGAGTGGGACACGGTGTCGACGCGCAGCAGGGCCTGGAAGCGCTCGAGCGCGGTCGTCGTCACCGGGCTAGCCTACGACGGCGGTGCCGGGCCCCCGGCCCGTCGGAGCGGAGGTGCGCGGTGGGGCTGCCCGAGGTCTGCGTCGTCTACGTCCTCCGCGACGGCCCGCGGGGCGCGGAGGTGCTCCTCGGCTGCAAGCGCAGGGGCCTCGGCGAGGGCCGCGTGGTCGCCCCCGGCGGCAAGCTCGAGCCCGGGGAGTCGCCCGTCGACGCGGCCGTCCGCGAGCTGGAGGAGGAGGCGGTGCTGGTCGCCCTCCCGGCCGACCTGGAGCCGCGCGGCGTGCTCGACTACTCCTTCCCGCACCGGCCGGCCTGGAGCCAGCGCTCGCACGTCTTCCTCTGCCGCCGCGTCACCGGCGAGGTCACCGAGTCGAGCGAGCTCGCCGCCGCCTTCGTCCCGGTCGAGGAGGTGCTGTTCGAGCGGATGTGGGATGACGCCCGCCTCTGGCTGCCGGGCGTGCTGCGCGGGGGCGCGCCCGTGCGCCTCCGGGTCGAGTTCGGCGCCGACCTCGCGAGCGTGGCCTCGTGGGGGCCGGCCGACGCTCAGACGAACGTTCCCGCCAACAGCAGCGCCAGCAGCGAGATCACCGAGGCGATCGAGAGCGTCAGCGAGTAGGCGGTGAACGTGCCCCGCACGGTGAGGCCGAGCACGGACTTGAAGAGCCAGAACGCGTTGGCGTTGACCATCCCGAGGAAGAGCGCGCCGGAGCCGGCGGCCAGGGCGATCAGCGCCGGGTTCACGTCGAGCACGGGGATCAGCGGGGCGACGATGCCGACCGCGGTGATCGCGGCCGTCGAGACCGAGCCGATCGCCGCGTGCAGCACGGCCGCGACGACCCAGGTGAGCAGGATCGGCGAGAGGGCCCGCCCGTCGAAGGCGCCGGCGAGCGCGTCGCCGACCCCGGTTCCTCCGACCACGGCGGCGAGGCTGCCGCTGACCCCGGTCAGGACGACGATCGGGCCGCTGCGGGTCAGTGCTCCGCCCAGTGCCGTGGCCACGGCGCCCTTCGGGAGCGTCCGCAGTGCCGTCGCGTAGGCCAGCACCAAGCCGGCCAGCAGCGCGATGTGCGCGTCGCCGAGGAACCGCAGGAGGGGGACGTCGAGCTCGGCCAGCTGGGTGAGCGAGTTCGCGGCGATCAGCACGATGGTGAGGGCGATCGGAGCGACGGCCAGCGCGAGCGGCACCCGCCGCGTCGCGAGCGCCGTGCCTCCCGTGGCCGCGCCCGCCTCGGGCTCGAGAGCGGGCCCCGGGACCGCCCCGCCCTCGAGGTCGCGCTCGTCCCGCCAGCCGCCGCGCTTCACCAGGGCGCTGTACACCAGCACGGTCAGCACGATGGTGACGATGCCCAGCGGGGCGCCGATGGCGACCATCGACGGCAGGGGAGCGCCCGCGATGCCTGCCGTGGCCAGCGCGGCGGCTCCGGGGACGACGAAGACCACGCCCACGATCATCCCGACGATGGAGGAGCCGGCCAGCAGCCCGTAGCCACCGGCACCGAGCCCCCGCGAGGCCAGACGAGTCAGCGGTGCGCTCATCACGACCAGCACGTCGGAGTAGATCGAGGGGAAGGCGACGCCCAGGGTCAGCGCGTAGGCGACCGGGAGCGCGCGCCGACCGAAGCGCTTCACGAGCCAGCGGGCGAGCAGTGGGGCCACGCCCAGCGCCTCCAGGAGCGATCCGAGCAGCAGGCCGAGCGCGATCAGCAGGCCGATGTCGCCGAGGACCGCGCCGAATCCGGACGTCATCGCGGTCACCGTCCCCTCGCCGCCCTGCCCCGAGACGAGGCCGAGCCCGAGGGCCGAGACGAGGAGGGCGATCACCGGCTCGACCTTCAGCACGACGATCAGGACCACGACGGCCACGATCGTGAGCAGGATGAGGAGCACGGGCCAGTAGTCGGTCATGGGCGGTCCTTCTGTCGAGGAGCGGGAGGGCCCGGAGACCGGGTCGCCGCGAGCCGTCCAGCCCCGGCCGTGGTGCGCCGCCAGACGGACGATCGCGCGGATCCGCGGAGCCGGGAGAACGCCGCGGAGACGCGGTGCGTCAGCGGAACATACCGATCCCCGACCCTGCTCCCCGACGTCGACGACTTCTTTCGTCATGCAGCGTCGCGAACACGCGGGCCGGATGCGCACCCTGCTACTTTCACCGGGCAGACGTCCTCGGGGGGAGGACGCAGCCGCATCTCTCCTCCGTGGTCACCCGCATCCGGACGGCCTCCGCCGTCCGACCCGCCAGGCGCCCTCCGTGGGGCGCCGCCGTCAGCGGGCCACACGACAGCGACGCGATCCGGCCCCGCCCGGACGCGCCCGAGCGCAGCAGGAGCACTACCCATGACGGCACAGATCATCGACGCGACCGATCTCGACGAGCTCCGGCGCGTCGGGCAGGAGCTCCGCGAGGGCGCGACCGTCATCGCGCAGACCGACACGAACTACGGCGTGTTCGCCAGCCCCTTCTCGCGCAGCGCCTGCTTCCGCCTCTACGACATGAAGAAGCGGGACGGCGCGAAGCCGCTCACCCTCTTCGTCTCCGCGCCCCGCGACTGGGCGACCTGGGCCTTCGCCCCGGAGACGGCCGACATGGACGCGCTCGTCGCAGCGTTCTGGCCGGGGCCGCTGAACGTCATCCTGCGCCGCAAGCCCGTCGTCCCGGACTGGGTCACCTCGGGCCAGGACACGGTGTCGGTCGTGCACAACCTCAGCGCCCCGATCAACCTGCTCTCGATATTCGCGGGCCTGCCGCTCGCGGCCACCTCCGCCAACATCAGCGGCACGGTGTCGACCGGACTCGTCGACTTCGACCTCGCCGCGGAGCACCTCGGCGGCGACAGCGACTACCTGATCCGCAGCACCACCGCCCCCGACTCCACGATGAGCAGCACGATCGTCTCCCTCGTGGGCGGCGCGTCGATCGTCCGTCAGGGCGACGTGGGCGCCGACGCACTGCGCGTCGTCGTGCCCTCCCTTGTCTGACCTCGGGCGCGGGGACGCCCCGCGCGGCCGCAGCGCCGCCGGGCTGATCACGGTCTACCGGATCGTCTCGCGCGCCTACTTCCACCTGCCCGTGGTCGCGGTGTTCCTGCTGGCGCGGGGCTACCCGATCCTGGCCGTGGCGCTGCTGCTGGCGCTCTACGGAGTGGTGGCGGCGCTCGCCGACGGCCCGCTCTCGCCGCTCACACGCCGCCTGTCCTCGGCGGGCTCGCTCGTCGTCGGCGAGGGCGTGAAGGCACTGGGCCTCGTCGTGATCGTGCTGGACGCGGATCCGGTCGCCGTCGTGATCAGCCAGCTGCTCGCCGGCTGCGGCTTCTCGCTGACGGCCGGGCGGGACGCCGCGCTGGCCTCCTCGCTGCGCGCCGGAGCCGATGCTCGCCGCCAGGAGACGCGGGTGCAGAGCGGAATGTTCCTCGCCTCCTTCGGCGCGGGAGTGCTCGGGGCCGCCTCGCTCGCGCTCTGGGACCGGCTGCCGTTCCTCCTCAGCGCGCTCGTGTCGTGCGCCGCGCTGGCCGTGGTGCTCCTTGCCCGCCTGCCGCTCGGCGCGAGCGCCGCCTCGGGAGTGGCGGCGCGCGCCGTGCGGCCGGCCGTCCTGCCCGCCGCGGTGCGCTTCTGGTCCCTCTACTACTCCGTGAACCGCGCCGTCCTGCTCGCCGCTTACACCTTCGTGATCCCGCTGCTGCTGTTCCAGGAGCTGCGTCTGACGCTGCCCGCGTTCGGCCTGGTGCTCGGCCTCTACACGCTCGCCGGCCTGGCCGCCGCCCGGCTCTCGCCGCTCATCGCCGGCACGCCCCTGGTCTTCCGGCTGACGGCGCTCACCCAGGTGCTGGGCCTCGCCCTGACCACCCTCGGGGTGCTCGGCGCCGCGATCGCCGGCCTGGCCCTGCTCGGGATCGCGGGCGGCTTCGTGCGGCCCGCGACGATGATCGCCCTGGCGCCGGCGATGAACGGGCTCGAGGACGGCGCCCGGGTCGCGGTGATGCGCGGACTGGAGCGCAACCAGGGGATCCTCCAGGCCGTCCTGCTCGTCGGCGCCGGGATACTCGTCCCCCTCACGGGAGGGACCGCGCCGACCCTCATCGTCCTCGTCGTCCTCGCGGTCCTCGCGCAGACGATCGGGGCCGTCTCGATGCGACGACAGGAGAGGAGGGCCGTCACCGCGGAAGCGGAGTGACAGAGGAAGTCCGGGACGAGCCCGCCGGCGGAGTCCCTCATCCACGTGCAAGGAGTGAAGCAATGCAGCCCATCTACACGTTCTCCGATTCCGACAGATCGACCCTCCAGCAGTCGCTGCTGGCGGTCGCCATCGACCCCTACAAGGACTACGACCGCTTCCGCGACGCGATCGCCGCGCTGATCGACAGCGGCGACGTCCCGCAGGGCTTCGTCGACGCGCTCGCCCGCATCCGGCGCGAGCGCGACGAGAAGATCACCTACGCGCACCTGATCTCGAACAACCCGGTCGACGACGAGATCCCCTGGCTCGACCAGGACGACGCGCTCGAGGACAAGTACCGCAAGAAGCTGACGTTCGTCGGCGAGGGCCTGCTCGAGCTGCAGTCGCAGTACCTCGGCTCGCCGCTGCTCGCGTACGCCACCCGCAACAACGGCGACTTCTTCCAGGACGTCTACGCCGACAACCGCTTCTCGAACACCCAGACGCAGAAGACCGACGGCGAGCTGTACTGGCACAACGAGCGGACCGCGCACCCGGTGCGCGCCGACTTCATCTCGCTCCTGGGACTGCGCACGCCCGAGACCGACCTCGTCTACACGAAGTACGTCGACGGCCGCGAGATCCTGCGCTTCATCTCACCCGAGAACCAGGCGCTCCTGCGCGAGGCGGTCTACATCACCCCGTTCGACGAGCTCTCGCGCGCCCAGAACAAGAACCAGATCGTGTCGGACCAGCACGCTCTGCTCGAGAACGAGCACAGCTTCCGCTACTACGACACCCGGACGGTGCCGGCCGACCCGGACGACCTGCCGCACCTGTGGGCGCTCTGGCAGTTCCGCGATGCGCTCTCGAAGGTCAGCGAGCAGTACCACCGGATCCGCGACGCGGACCTGCTGATCATCGCGAACCAGGACGGCCTGCACAGCCGTCAGCTCGTCGACGTCCAGGACCGCGACAAGACCCGCTTCCGCTGGCTGCTGAAGACGTACTCGTTCCGCGACGCGGCGACCGCGGACCGCCACTCCGACTACTGGCTCGACGGCGTCCGCGGCCGAGTCACCGACTGAGAGAGAAGGAGAACGACATGACCGATCTGACCAGGAGCACGCCCCCGCACCCGCTCGACTTCCTGCCCGCGACGGCGCCCCTGGAGGTGTCCAGCGACGACGTGACCGACGGCGAGCGGCTCGCCGAGGCCCAGGGGAGCGGCGACACCAGCCCGTCCCTGCGCTGGAGCGCCGGCCCCGAGGGCACGCAGTCGTACGCCGTGACCGTGTTCGACCCCGATGCGCCGACCCTCGGCGGCATCCACCACTGGGTCCTGGTCGACATCCCGAAGGAGGTCACCGAGCTGGCCGCCGGCTCGACGGAAGTGGGGCGCCCGGCGCTCAACGACCTCGGGTCGCTCGCCTACGCCGGTGCGGCCCCGCCGCCCGGTGACCGCCCGCACCGCTACCTCTTCACGGTGCACGCGCTCGGAGTGCCGACGCTGCCGGTCGACGAGTCGACTCCGGCCTCGCTGGTCGGCTTCCATCTGACCGTCAACACGCTCGCGCGAGGCTCGCTCACGGCCCTCGCCTGAGCCGTCCCGTCGGCGCGCGCGGCGCGGACGGGCGCGCACCGGGCACCGGAGTCGATCCGGAGCCCGGTGCGCGTCCGTTCGCGGCATCACCGCCGCGGACGACGGGAGGCGATCCGCTAGGCTTCCGCTCGGCCGGGGCCCCGCCCATGGCGTCTCTGGACACCACGAAAGGGAAAGAATGACCAGCACGACGGTGATCGAATGGCGTGAGCAGGCTCCTGCGGAAGCGGTGGACGCGCTCTACGCCCCCGGTGGACTGGTCGTCTGCGCGACCAAGGTCGGCTACATCCTGATGACGACCGACGGAGCGGGCCTCGAGCGCAAGTTCTCGGCCAAGCAGCGCAACCGCAACAAGCCGGGCGTCGTGCTCTGCTCCAGCATCGAGCAGCTCACCGAGCTCGCCGAGCTCAACGAGGAGGTCCTCGCCTTCTACCAGAAGCACTGGGACCAGGACGTCCTGCTCGGCTGCATCCTCCCGTGGAAGGCCGAGGCCGTCGACCTGATCGACGAGGACGCCCGCGAGCTGGTCCGCGACGGACGGGGCACCAGCTGCTTCGTCATCCGCTTCGGCCGCCCGGCCGAGCAGCTGGTCGCCACCATGTGGGAGCGCGACCGCACCCTCACCTTCGCCAGCTCGGCCAACCCCTCGGGCGTGGGCAACCGCGGCCGCGTCGCGAACATCGGCGAGCGGATCGAGAACGAGGCCGACGTCATCGTCTCGGCCGACTCCTACGTCTCCTCGATCCAGCCGGACAAGGACGAGGACTCCCGCCACGAGCAGGGCGTCATGGTCTCGATGGTGGACGCCTCGGGCGCCCTCATCCCCGTGCAGGGCGGCGAGCGCTCGATCACCCCGGGCCCCGTGCTGATCCGCCGCGGCCTCGACTACGAGCGCATCATGCTGAACCTCGCCGAGCAGTTCAACTCCTGGGACTACCGCCAGGGCGAGTACTACTGATCCGCTAGCGGATCGCGACGACGGCCGGGCCGGGGCTCGCCCCCGACCCGGCCGTCGTCGTCCCCGGCGTCAGAGCTCGAGCACGTCGCCGGGCTCGAGCGCGTGGTACTCCCCGCCCCCCTCGCGCACCGCCCAGCCGAGCCGGTCGTGGCCGAGCGAGCGCCCCGCCTCCGAGAGCACCTGCTCGTGGGTCGCGAAGGCGTGCCGCGGGGCGAGCTCGAGCACGTAGTCCATCGCCTCGGCAATCTTCATCCACGGTGCTCCCGAGGGAGCAGCGAGGATCTCGACATCGACGCCCTCCGGCACTGTGAACGAGTCGCCGGCGTAGTAGACCCGGCCGTTCACCAGGACGCCCACGTTGTCGATCACGGGGATGCTGCGGTGGATCACCGCGTGACGGGAGCCGAAGAAGCGCAGCTCGAACGGGCCCACCGTCACGACATCGCCGTCGGCGACCGTCTCGACGTCGAAGCCCTCGGCGGCGGCGGCGACCCCGGCCGGGCCGAGGATCCGCAGCGACGGGGCCGCGTCGCGCAGGCGCTGCAGCTGCTCCGGGGTCCAGTGGTCGGCGTGCTCGTGGGTGAGCACCACGGCGACGGTCCCGGCCGTCCCCTCAACGGGCCGGGTGAAGGAGCCGGGGTCGAGGACGAGCCGGGCGCCGCCCTCCTCGATCAGGACGCTCGCATGCTCGAGTTTCGTCAGTCTCATCCTCCGAGCCAACCGCGTCGGCGAGCGGCGGGCAAGGGCCTGCGGGTCGGCGAGCGGATCTGCGGGCCGCTCGATTTGCACGGATGCTGATCCGTGTGCAACACTCTTCGAGTTGCAAAAACGCGGCCCCATCGTTTAGCGGCCTAGGACGTCGCCCTCTCACGGCGGTAACGCGGGTTCAAATCCCGCTGGGGTCACCACGGCAACACGAGAAGAACCCCCGGTCATCCCGGGGGTTCTTCTCGTTTAACGCTCCGGTGTCCACCCCGGTCCGGCTTTCCCGCCCGCGGCGGTGCCCGGCCGGATCGGCGCTAGGATCGCATCCGCGAAGGGGAGTATCCCGCCTTTCCGCTCCCGTCAGTACGCACCGCCCCTGCGCGGCGCCGGGGGCGGGACGGGTGACGCGGACCGGCACGGCCGTCCGCTCCCCGGGGAGAGACTTTCGGCCCCCACCCACTCGGAAGGCCCTCATGCTCGATCTGCCCGTCTGGTTCGTGATCGGCTCGTTCGTCGTCCTGAGCCTGATCCTCGCCGCCGACCTGCTGCTGGTCTACAAGCGCCCGCACGTGCCGAGCCTGAAGGAGTCGGGGCTGTGGGTCGGCTTCTACGTGTCGCTGGCGCTCGTGTTCGCGCTGCTGATGCTGATCCTCGGCGGCGGCGAGCTGGCCGGCCAGTTCGTCGCAGGCTGGCTGACCGAGTACAGCCTCTCGGTCGACAACCTGTTCGTCTTCGTCATCATCATGGGCCGCTTCGCGGTGCCGGCGAAGCTCCAGCAGGAGGTGCTGATGGTGGGCATCATCATCGCGCTGGTCTTCCGCGGCGTCTTCATCCTGCTCGGCGCGCAGCTCATCGAGAGCTTCAGCTGGATCTTCTACCTCTTCGGCGCGTTCCTGGTCTACACGGCCTGGAACCAGGCGTTCGGCGCGGAGGACGAGGACGAGGGCACCGACAACCTGCTCATCCGGCTCCTGCGCCGCCGCGTCAAGATCTCGGACTCGTTCGACGGCTCCAGGATCCGCACCACGATCGACGGCACGCGCCACTTCACGCCGATGCTGATCGTGTTCCTCGCGATCGGCTCGACCGACCTGCTCTTCGCGCTCGACTCGATCCCGGCGATCTTCGGCATCACCGAGAGCCCCTTCATCGTGTTCACCGCGAACGTCTTCGCGCTGATGGGGCTCCGCCAGCTCTACTTCCTGCTCGGCGGGCTGATCGACAAGCTCGAGTACCTCAAGTACGGGATCGCGTTCATCCTCGCCTTCATCGGCGTGAAGCTCGTCCTGCACGCCCTGCACGAGAACGACCTGCCCTTCCTCAACGGGGGCGAGCCGGTGCCGGTGTGGGACATCGACACGATCACCTCGCTCGTGGTCATCGTGCTGAGCATGACCGTGGCGACGCTGGCGAGCCTGGCGAAGATGCGCCGCGAGCACCGCCACATCCAGCTGCACGACGGGCACCCCGAGGTCGTCGCGGACGACGCCCGGTCCTCCGCCGAGGAGAAGTGATCCCGCGATGACGACGACCACGGTTGACCTGCCCCAGGGGGCGCTGCGGCTCGCCGTCAGCAGCAGCACCGACGTCGGCGCCGTCCGCCGCGTCAACGAGGACGCCCTCCTCGCCGACGAGCTGCTCCTGGCAGTCGCGGACGGGATGGGCGGGCACGCACGAGGGGACCTCGCGAGCGCAGCCGCCGTCGAGGCGCTGCGCGAGAACCGGCCGACGAGCCTGGGTCCGGTGGACGCGGTGTTCGACCTGGTGGAGGGCGCCAACACGGCCGTGCGCGCGCTCGACGTGGGCGGTGCGCTCTGCGGCACGACGCTGACCGGGCTGATGCTCGTGCTCCCCGAGCCCGCGGGCCCGGCCCGCTGGGCGCTGTTCAACGTCGGGGACTCCCGCGTCTACCGCTGGGACGGTGCCGAACTCCAGCAGCTGACGGTGGACCACTCCGCCGTGCAGGAGCTCGTCTCGGCCGGCCTGCTCACCCCCGAGTCGGCGGAGTCGCATCCCGACCGCAACATCGTCACCCGCGCCCTCGGCGCCGACGAGGAGGTCGAGACGGACGTCTGGACGCTGCCCGTCGTGCCGCGCGCCAGCTACCTGCTCTGCTCCGACGGGCTGACGAAGGAGCTCTCCGACCAGCGGATCGCCGCCCTGTTCGCCCGCCGCGACTCCGGCGACCCTGCCGACCTCGCTCAGGCGCTCGTGCGTGCGGCGGTCCAGGCCGGCGGACGGGACAACGTCACCGTCGTCGTCGTCGACGCCGTGCTCGACGCCCGCGCCTGAGCCGGGCGACTCCGTGCCGCGCCCGCCCGGGAGGCGGGGGAGCGCGGTGCTATTCTCGGTCCATGCTGAGTGGCCCGCACCTCCTTCCGTGCCGCGACGAGACCTCGAACTGACGGCCTCCCTCGTCGCGGTGCCTCGCCCGGCCGAGCAGCGACTCCAGGAGGAGAAGGAACCGTCATGATCGAGACCACACCCGGCACAGCCGCGCCCGCGTCGAGTGGAGCAGGGACCGGCAGGAGAGCCGAGAAGCCGCGCACCCTCGCCGAGAAGGTCTGGGACGACCACGTCGTCGTCGCGGGCGAGAACGGCGCTCCCGACCTGCTCTACATCGACCTGCACCTGCTGCACGAGGTGACCAGCCCGCAGCCGTTCGACGGCCTGCGTGCCGCGGGGCGCCCGCTGCGCCGGCCGGACCTCACCATCGCCACCGAGGACCACAACACGCCGACCCTCGAGATCGGACGCCCCATCGAGGATCCGATCAGCCGCACCCAGATCGACGCGCTGCGCCGCAACGCCGGCGAGTTCGGCGTCCGCCTGCACTCCCTGGGCGACGTCGAGCAGGGCATCGTGCATGTCGTCGGCCCCCAGTTGGGCCTGACGATGCCCGGCGTCACGGTGGTCTGCGGCGACTCGCACACCTCCACGCACGGCGCGTTCGGCGCGATCGCCTTCGGCATCGGCACGAGCGAGGTCGAGCACGTGATGGCGACGCAGACGCTGCCGCTGCAACCCTTCAAGACGATGGCGATCACGGTCGAGGGCACGCTGAAGGAGGGGGTGACGGCCAAGGACATCATCCTCGCGGTCATCGCCCGCATCGGCACCGGCGGCGGCCAGGGCTACATCCTCGAGTACCGCGGCTCCGCGATCCGCGCGCTCTCGATGGAGGGCCGGATGACGATCTGCAACATGTCGATCGAGGCGGGTGCGCGGGCCGGCATGGTCGCGCCGGACGAGACGACCTTCGCCTACCTGCACGGCCGCCCGCACGCTCCGGCGGGCGAGGACTGGGACGCCGCGGTCGCCTACTGGCGGACGCTGCCGAGCGACGAGGGCGCCGTGTTCGACGCCGAGGTCGTGATCGACGCCGACGCGCTCGAGCCGTTCGTCACCTGGGGCACGAACCCCGGCCAGGGCGTCTCGCTCTCGCAGGCGGTACCGGACCCTGACGTCCTCGACGATCCGAACGAGCGCGCCAGCGCTCTGCGAGCGCTGGAGTACATGGCGCTGGAGCCCGGCACGCCGATGAAGGAGATCCCGGTCGACGTGGTCTTCATGGGCTCCTGCACCAACTCGCGGATCGAGGACCTGCGGGCCTTCGCTGCCGTCGTCGAGGGGCGCACCAAGGCCCCCGGCGTCCGCGTGATGGTCGTCCCCGGCTCCGCCCGGGTGCGGCTCGAGGCCGAGGCCGAGGGGATCGACCGGATCGTCACCGCGTTCGGCGCGGAGTGGCGCTTCGCCGGCTGCTCGATGTGCCTCGGGATGAACACCGACCAGCTCGTCCTGGGGGAGCGCGTGGCCTCCACGTCCAACCGCAACTTCGAGGGTCGTCAGGGCAAGGGGGCGAAGACCCACCTCGTCTCGCCCCTCGTCGCCGCGGCCACGGCCGTGCGCGGCACCCTCTCCAGTCCCTCCGATCTGGAGCCGGTCCGCGAGAGAGCAGGAGTCTGACCGTGCAGAAGTTCGAGACCGTCACCGCGATCGCCGCGCCCCTGAAGCGCGCCAACGTCGACACCGACCAGATCCTCCCCGGCATCTACCTCCGCCGCATCACGAAGACCGGCTTCGAGGACGCGCTCTTCCACGGCTGGCGGCAGGACGCGGACTTCGTCCTCAACCAGGAGCGCTACCGCGGCGCCGGCATCCTCGTCGCCGGCCCCGACTTCGCCATCGGCTCCAGCCGCGAGCACGCCGTCTGGGCGCTGCGCGACTTCGGCTTCCGGGTCGTCATCTCCCCCCGCTTCGGCGACATCTTCCGGGGCAACGCCGGCAAGCAGGGACTGCTCGCGGCCGTCGTCTCGGAGCCCGACGTCGAGCGGCTGTGGGAGATCATCGAGGGCACCCCGGGAATAGAACCGACGGTGGATCTGGTTGCGCGTACGGTCACCGCCGGTGGCGAGACCTTCGACTTCGAGATCGACGACTACACTCGATGGCGCCTGATCGAGGGCCTGGACGACATCGGCCTGACCCTGCGCGACGAAGCGCTCATTTCCGAATTCGAGACCCGCCGCGAGAGCTGGCGGCCCAAGACATTGCCGGTGAAATAGCGTGAACACACTTCTTCAGGACGCCAAGGCCCTGCAGGACGCCAAGGCGTCGGGAGCACGGGTGGGAATGACGACCGAGCGGATCACCATCAACGGCGGGCGACCGCTGGTGGGCCGGATCGAGCTCAAGGGGGCCAAGAACCTGGTCACCAAGGCGATGGTCGCGGCGCTGCTCGGCGAGACCGCCTCCACCCTCCGCGACGTGCCCGACATCAGCGACGTCCGCGTCGTGAAGGGCCTGCTCGAAGTCCACGGCGTCAAGGTGAAGCAGGGCGCCGAGGTGGGCGAGCTGATCCTCGACCCCTCCAACGTCGAGTCCGCGCACTTCGCCGACATCGACGCGCACGCCGGCTCCAGCCGCATCCCGATCCTCTTCTGCGGCCCGCTGCTGCACCGCCTGGGCGAGGCGTTCATCCCCGACCTCGGCGGCTGCCGCATCGGCGACCGCCCGATCGACTACCACCTCGAGGTGCTGCGCAACTTCGGCGCCGTCGTCGAGAAGCTGCCCTCGGGCATCCGGATGTCGGCACCCGAGGGCCTGCACGGCGCCAAGGTGTCGCTGCCGTACCCGAGCGTCGGCGCGACCGAGCAGGTCCTCCTCACGGCGGTCCGCGCCTCCGGGATCACCGAGCTCTCGGGCGCGGCGATCGAGCCCGAGATCATGGACCTGATCAACATCCTGCAGAAGATGGGCGCCATCATCTCGGTCGACACCGACCGCGTGATCCGCATCGAGGGCGTGGACCGGCTCACCGGCTACTCCCACCGCGCGCTCTTCGACCGCAACGAGGCGGCCTCCTGGGCGGCCGCGGCCCTCGCGACCGACGGCGACATCTTCGTCGGCGGCGCCCGCCAGCAGGAGATGACCACCTTCCTCAACGTCTTCCGCAAGGTCGGCGGCGCGTTCGAGATCGCCGAGGACGGCATCCGCTTCTACCACCCGGGCGGCGAGCTCAAGCCGGTCATCATCGAGACCGACGTGCACCCCGGCTTCATGACCGACTGGCAGCAGCCGCTGGTCGTGGCGCTCACGAAGGCCAAGGGCGTCTCGATCGTGCACGAGACCGTCTACGAGCAGCGCTTCGGCTTCGTCGACGCGCTCGTCGAGATGGGCGCGACCATCCAGATCCACCGCGAGTGCCTCGGCGGGCAGGCCTGCCGCTTCGGGCAGCGCAACTTCATGCACTCGGCCGTGATCTCGGGACCCTCGAAGCTGCACGGCGCCGACATCGTCGTGCCGGATCTGCGCGGCGGCTTCTCGCACCTGATCGCGGCGCTCTCGGCCGAGGGCACCTCGACGGTCTCGAACGTCGGCATCATCAGCCGCGGCTACGAGAACTTCCTCACCAAGCTCGAGCTGCTGGGCGCCGACTTCTCGCTCGACGCGTAGCCGCCCACCGGGACCCCGGTGCCGCTGAGGACGACCGTCCTCAGCGGCCCGGGGTCCTGTCGCGCCCGGGCGCGCCCCACGCGGGCGGTTCCGCGTCCTCCTCCAGGCGTCCCCGGATCCGCTTCTCGAGGAGCGCGAGCGTCGTCTTCGGCGCGGGCCGGAGGCTCAGCGGTCCGGCGACTCGACCAGGACCAGCGTGAGGCGTCCGCGCCGCGTGCCGGCCAGGACGACCTCGAGGGCCTCGCGCGGACGCAGGCCCACCAGCACCCACCGCCGCTCCAGCCGCGCGATCCGCGCCCATGGCACGACGACGCCCCAGTCGCCGAAGGAGACGGTTAGTCCCCGGCGGCGCGGCACGACCACCGCGTTGGGCCGCAGCGTCGGCAGCGGGAACCGCGGCTCGACACGAAGGAGGCCCGCTCCGAGCCGGCCGCGTCCGAGGACCGCGACGCCGCCGGTCGCCTCCGCCTCGACGTGGGCGAGCGGTGCCACCGCCACGCGCCAGAGGGCGTCGACCCCGCCGATCACGAGGGCGACGGCCGCCGAGCCGCCGACGAGGACCGCGAGCGTCAGCAGGAGGCCGTCGCCGAGCGCGGCCGCGTCGCGTCCGGCCTGCGTGGCGAGCAGCACGACTCCCCACACGAGCAGGAGCACCAGGCCGGACTGCGCGATCGGCGAGTCGGCGAGGCGGCCGAGCGCTCGGCCGACGGCGTCCCACGGCGACGGGCGGCGACGCGGACGGGGCGTGCCGGTACCGTACCCGGCGGCCGGGCCGCTCCTCCCACCGCGGGGCCCCGCTGCTCCCGGGCGTGGGGACGCGGCCCCTCCGATGCGGGATGCGAGGATGGGCGGGTGTCTGAGCGAAGCCGTCCGTCCATCTTCTGGTTCCTCGCGGCGGCGGTGATCCCCGTGATGACCGCCTCGGTCGACCTGCGGATCCGGAACGGCGACAAGATCCCGAGCACCGGAGCCTTCGTGTTCGCGCCGAACCACTACAGCGAGATCGACCCGATCATCACGGGCTGGACCCTGTGGCGCGCCGGCCGCGCACCGCGCTTCCTCGCCAAGGCCTCGCTGTTCTCGGTGCCCGTGCTCGGCTCGATCCTGCGCGGCTCCGGGCAGATCCCCGTCGAGCGCTCGGGCTCGGTCCGCGGCAGCGAGCCGCTGAAGACCGCCAAGGCTCTCGTGGACGAGGGCCGCTCGGTCATCATCTACCCCGAGGGCACCCTCACCCGCGACCCCGAGCTCTGGCCGATGCGCGGCAAGACGGGAGCGGTGCGGATGGCGCTGCAGTACGGCCTACCTGTCGTCCCGGTCGCGCACTGGGGCGCGCAGCAGCTGATGGGCCGCTACTCCAAGCGGATCACCCTCTTCCGCCGCAAGCGCGTCGACGTGATCGTCGGCGACCCCGTCGACCTGTCCGCCTTCCGCGGACGCAGCCTCGACTCCGCCACACTCAACGAGGCCTCCGCGGTCGTGATGGCGGCGATCACCGCCCTGCTCGAGGAGCTGCGCGGCGAGGCGGCGCCCGAGAAGCGCTGGAACCCCTCCGAGCACAACCAGAAGGGCACGGGTCGCTTTGAGTCCGAGCAGTAGGAAGGCGCCCATCCCCGTGCCCCGCCGCGTCGCCGTCCTCGGCGCCGGCAGCTGGGGCACCACGTTCGCGAAGATCCTCGCCGACGGCGGCTCCGACGTCGTGATGTGGGCGCGCCGCGCCGAGCTGGCCCGCGAGATCACCGAGGCCAAGCGCAACAGCGACTACCTCCCCGGCATCAACCTCCCGCGCAACATCCGGGCCACGCCGCGCATCGAGGAGGCGCTGGAGGGCGCGGACCACGTCTACCTCTCCATCCCGTCGCAGTCGCTGCGGAGCAACCTCGAGGCGATCACGCCGTTCCTCACCGAGCGCACGGTGCTGGTGAGCCTGATGAAGGGCGTCGAGAAGGGCACCGGCCAGCGGATGAGCGAGGTGATCGCGCAGATGCTGCCGGTCTCTCTCGACCGGATCGCCGTCGCCTCCGGGCCCAACCTCGCCCTCGAGATCGCCAAGGAGCAGCCGACCGCGGCGGTCATCGCCTCCGAGAGCCTCGTCACCGCGCAGGAGGTGGCTCTCGCGGCGACCAACCGCTACTTCCGCTCCTACGTCAACACCGACGTGATCGGCACCGAGTTCGGCGGCGTGCTGAAGAACCTCATCGCCGTGGCGATCGGCATCGTCGATGGCGTCGGCTACGGCGAGAACACGAAGGCATCGATCATCACGCGCGGTCTCGCCGAGATGACCGACTTCGCGGTCGCGTACGGCGGACGGGCCGAGACGATGGCCGGACTCGCTGGGCTCGGCGACCTCATCGCGACGTCGAGCTCGTCCCTCTCGCGCAACAACACGGCCGGGCGCCTGCTCGGCCAGGGCTACAGCTTCACCGACGTGGTGAAGTCGATGCAGCAGACGGCGGAGGGGCTCGCCTCCGTCGCGCCGGTCCTCGAGCTGGCGCGCGCCAGGGGAGTCGACATGCCCATCGTCGAGCAGGTGTCGCAGGTGCTCGCCGGTACGCTCGATCCGAAGGACATCGCGCCGCACCTGACCACGGATTCGGACGAGCCACAGGGTGAGAGGAACCTCGATGACCAGCAAGCTCCGCGTGGCCGTTCTGTTCGGGGGGCGCTCCAGCGAGCACTCGATCAGCTGCGCAACGGCGGCCGGGGTGCTGCGGGCGATCGACCGTGACCGCTTCGAGGTGATCCCCGTCGGGATCACCTCCGACGGCGCCTTCGTGCTCGAGGAGGACCGTCCTGAGAAGTTCGCTCTCGATGCCGCGTCGCTGCCCCGCGTCGAGGACGACGGCTCCCGTGTGCGCTGGCCGGAGTCGGCCCTCTCGCGTGAGCTCACCGTGACGACCGAGGACGGCGCGACGCGCTCGCTCGGCGAGGTCGACGTGGTGCTGCCGATCCTGCACGGCCCGTGGGGCGAGGACGGCACCGTCCAGGGGATGCTCGAGCTCGTCGGGCTGCCCTACGTCGGCTCGGGCGTGCTCGCGTCGGCGCTCGGCATGGACAAGCACTTCACCAAGACGGTGCTGCGGGCCGCGGGCCTCGCGGTGGCGCCCTGGTACCTCGTGACCGAGGCGCAGTGGCGCGCCGACCCGGGCGACGCCTCCTCGGCCCTCGACGAGCTGGGCCTGCCCGCGTTCGTGAAGCCGGCGCGGGCCGGCTCGAGCGTGGGCGTCAGCCGGATCGACGAGCGTGAGCAGCTCGAGGCCGCGCTGGAGGAGGCGTTCGCGCACGACTCGCGGGTGCTGATCGAGTCGGGCATCGTCGGCCGCGAGGTAGAGATCGGCGTGCTCGGCGGCCGCCGCGGTGCTCCGGCCCGCGCCTCCGTCGCCGGCGAGGTGGTCGTCACCGGCCGCGGCTTCTACGACTTCGAGGCGAAGTACCTCGGGGCGTCCGGCATCGAGCTGGTCTGCCCGGCCGATCTCACCGACGGCGAGCTCTCCGAGATGCGGTCCCTCGCGATCCGCGCCTTCGACGCGATCGGAGCCGAGGGCCTCGCCCGGGTCGACTTCTTCCTCACCGCCGACGGCTTCGTCGTCAACGAGATCAACACCATGCCCGGCTTCACGCCGGTCTCGATGTTCCCGCGCATGTGGGGCGCGAGCGGCGTGGACTACCCGGACCTGATCAGCGAGCTGCTCGACTCGGCGCTCGACCGCGTCCCGGTCGCCGCCCGATGACGTCGGCGCTCGCGCTCCGCGTCGAGGCGGGCGCGGCCGCGGCGCCCTTCGAGCAGATCCGTGAGCAGATCACCGCTCTGATCGCCGCGGGCGAGCTGCCGGTCGGCACGCGGCTGCCGCCGGTGCGCGCGCTGGCCGAGACGCTGGGCGTCGCCGCGGGGACGGTCGCCCGCTCCTACCGGGAGCTGGAGTCGGCGGGCCTGGTCGAGACGCGCGGCCGGGCGGGCACGGTCGTCGCGGGAGGCGTGGACGCGCTGGAGCGCGAGCTGCAGGCCGCGGCCGCCGTGTTCGCGTCCCGCGCGCGCGAGCTGGGGGCGACCTCCGATGGTGCGCTCACCGCAGCGAGTCGAGCCCTCGGCGTCTGACGCTGAAGCTCAGCCGGTGGGCGTGTCCGTCGGATCGAGGGTGTCGGCGTCCGAGACGTCGGTGCACTCGCGCGTCTGCGGGACGTAGGAGACGGCGTTCGCCAGGTCGAGCGCGGCGGAGGATCCGGACGCGCGGCTCTGGTCGACGGTGATCTCCACCGCGGGATCGCGACCGTAGGTGGTCAGCGTGTAGATGTCCTCGTCCTTCTGCGTCTCGTCGATGATCCAGTCGACTCCGCTGACGTTCACGCAGAGGTCCGTCGTCGGGCCGGGCACCTCGACTCCGCAGTGGAGGATGACGGCGGCCGGGGTGCCCCAGGCGGCGGTGCCCTGAGCGTTCGTCTCGCGCTCGGGCTGCTCCGCGACCACGTCGGGCAGGCGCACCGAGACCTCCGCGCAGCCGGTGCTCGTCGCATCGGCGGCGGGCTCGAGGGCGACGCTGGCCGAGCAGCCCGAGAGCAGCAGGACGGCGGCGGCGGCGAGAAGGGGGGAGCGGAGTCGGCGGGGGGACATCGCCGTCAACGCTAGCGTGTGAACCATGGCAGAGGATCGGAGTCCCACCCTGGCCGAGCTCAGCGAGGGCGAGGTGCTCGCGAGGGTGCTGGCCCGGCTCGGCGGCCCGGGCGCGGAGACCCTGGTCGGGCCCGGCGACGACTGCGCGGTGCTGCGCGCTCCCGACGGCCGCTTCGTGGTGACCACGGACATGATGGTGCACGGCCCCGACTTCCGGCTGGCCTGGTCGCGCCCGGCGGACCTGGGCTGGAAGGCGGCGGCCTCGAACCTCGCCGACGTCGCGGCGATGGGGGCCCGTCCCACCGGGCTCGTCGTCGCGCTCGCGGCACCCCAGTCGCTGGGCGTCGACGTGCTGGAGGGGATCGCGGGCGGCCTCGCCGCCGGCTGCGCCGCGATGGCGCCGGGATGCGGAGTCGTCGGGGGAGACCTGTCCGCCTCCGCGACGCTGACGCTCTCGATCACGGCGTTCGGCTCGCTCGACGGACGACCGCCGGTGCTCCGCAGCGGTGCGAGGCCGGGGGACGTGCTCGCCGTGGCCGGTCCGCTGGGACGAGCGGGGCTCGGGCTGCGCCTGCTGTTCGAGCAGGCGCGGCGGGACGGGGAGCCGTCGGCCGACCTCGCCGCCCGGCTCCGCGAGCGGCATCCGTCCCTCCTCGAGGCGCAGCTGCGCCCGACCGCGCCGATCTCCGCGGGCGAGGCCGCGGGCGGGACCGCCACCGCGATGATGGACGTCTCGGACGGCGTGGTGCTCGACGCCCGTCGGATGGCGCGTGCGAGCGGAGTGGCGATCGACCTCGATGCCGCGGCGGTCGACGTGCACGCGCGCGGGCTCACGGGCGTGGAGGGCGTGGACCTCGACCTGGCGAGGGCGTTGGTGCTGGGAGGCGGCGAGGACCACGCGATGCTCGCGTGCTTCCCGCCCGCCGCGGCGCTGCCGGAGGGCTTCGTCCCGCTCGGGGTCGTCCGCGAGGGGGACCCGGAGGTGCGCCTGGGCGGGGTCGCGCTCGAGGGGCGCGGGGGCTGGGACCCGTACCTCGGCTGGGACGGCGCGGCGGGCTGAGGCCGGTCAGCCGGCCGCGGAGGAAGCGGGCGAGACGGGCGACGCCGGTGAAGCCCACCAGATCGTGGTCTCGCCGTAGTCCTTCCTCCGCTCCCGCTCCAGACCCGCGGGCCAGCGCGGCTCCGGGCTGCGGGAGCTCCGCTCCACGACGACCACCGCGTCCTCGCGCAGCAGCGGCAGCACGCCGGCGAGATCGGCGGCGAGGTCGTCCTCGCCGAGGTCGTAGGGCGGGTCGAGGAACACCGTGTCCGTGTTGAGGGCCGGGGACCCGTCGAGGAAGGAGCGGACCGAGCCGGTCACCACCTCGATCCGCGGGGCCGGCCGCTTGTTCTTGGCAGCCGCGGTCACGATCGCCCGTGCGTTCTCGCCCGCGGTCCGGGCGGCCTTCGGGTCGCGCTCGACCAGGACGACCGCGCTCGCTCCGCGGCTGGCCGACTCGAGCCCGAGGGCGCCGGAGCCCGCGTAGAGGTCGACCACCGTCGCGCCGTCGAGGGCGTCCCGGGCCTCGAGGGCCGAGAAGACGGCCTCGCGCACGCGGTCGCTGGTGGGGCGGGTGCCCGCGCGCGGGATCCGGAGGGTGAGCGAGCCGGCGAATCCGGCGATGATCCTGGTCACCGGATCGAGCATAGGGCGGCACCCCTGCCCACGGCGTCCGGCGGCCGCCGCGCGCTCCCGCCTGGCGGCACACTGCGAACTCTCGGAACCTGGACCCTTTTCCCGTCAGGACTGCGAGAATCCCTAGCTATGACGTCGCTCGAAGACACCCGCTCCGCTGTCGGCCGCCGAGCGGCTCCCGAGACGCCCCTGACCCGCGAGGAGTTCACGGCGCACTGCGGCGCCGTCCTCGGGAACCTCACCCGCGTGATCGACGGCAAGTCGGCCGAGGTCTCGATGGCGCTGACGGTGTTCCTCGCCGGTGGGCACCTCCTGATGGAGGACGTCCCCGGCACCGGCAAGACGGTCCTGGCGAAGTCGCTGGCGGCCTCGGTCGGCGGCAGCGTCGCGCGCATCCAGTTCACGCCCGACCTGCTCCCCTCCGACGTCACGGGGGTCTCGGTCTACAACCAGGCGACCCGCGACTTCGAGTTCAAGCCGGGCCCGGTCTTCGCGAACATCCTGATCGGCGACGAGATCAACCGGGCCTCGCCCAAGACGCAGTCGGCGCTGCTGGAGTGCATGGAGGAGCGCCAGGTCTCGGTCGACGGCACCACCCACCTCCTCCCGCGCCCCTTCGCCGTGATCGCGACGCAGAACCCGGTCGAGATGGAGGGCACCTACTCGCTGCCCGAGGCCCAGCGCGACCGCTTCATGGCCCGCCTCTCGCTCGGCTACCCCGATGAGCGCGCCGAGCTCGAGATGATCCGCACCCGCGACTCGGCCAGCCCGCTCGAGGAGCTGCGGCCCGTCGTGGGCCTCGCCGAGCTCGAGCGGATGATGGCCTACGTGCGCTCCGTGTACGTCGCACCACCCGTGCAGGAGTACGTGGTGGCGATCATGCAGGCCACGCGGGTCGACCCCGAGCTGCGGCTCGGGGGGAGCCCGCGCGCCACGCTCCAGCTGATCGCCGCCGCGAAGGCTCTCGCCGCCCTCAGCGACCGCGACTTCGTGGTGCCGGACGACGTCGACGCGCTCGCCGTCCCCGTGCTCGGCCACCGCCTCCTGCCCGCCACGCGCCTCCCCGGCCGCTCCGGCGCCGGATCCTCGCACTCGGTCACCGAGATCGTGCAGCGCATCGTCGCGGCCACCCCCGTCCCCTTCGGCAACCGTGGCGACTGAGGCCCGCGCCGCCGAGACGCCGTCGTCCCGTCTCGGCGGTCTGCCCGCGCTCCGCGGGGTCGCGCTGACGCTGCGCGGCTGGGCGCTCGTTCTGCTGGGCGTCGCGGGAGTGGTGATCGCGCCGCTGACAGAGTTCCGCGAGCTGCTGTTCGTCGGCCTGGTGCTGCTGGGCCTGCCCCTGGGCGCGCTCGTCTCCCTGCTCCTGGCGCCGGCGTCGTTCCGAGTGCAGCGTCGCTTCGCTCCCCAGACCGTCGCGGCCGGCGACGTGGTGGAGGTCGATGTGCTGCTCGAGAACCGCGGCCGCGCCGTCCGCAGCGGGGCGCGCGCCCACGACCGGCTCGAGCGCGTGGAGCGCGGGGTCGTCGTCGGCCGGCCGGTCGCCGAGGGCGTCTTCGGGCTGCCGGGCGTCCCGTCGGGCGGCCGCGTGCGCGCCCGCTACCGTCTGCCCGCCGAGCGGCGCGGGATCCACCGCATCGGCCCGCTGCGCCTGGTGCGCGGCGACGGCCTCGGGCTCGCGCTCCGCGAGAGCGTCGTGGGGGCTGCGCAGCCGTTCGTCGTGACTCCGCGGGTCGTGCCGCTCCAGAGCGACGTCCTGGACGCGCACGGAGCAGGCGGATCGAGCCCGGTCGCGCACGCGACGGCCGGCGCCGGCACGGACGACGTGATCCCGCGCGACTACCGCCCGGGGGACGCCATGCGCCGGGTGCACTGGCGGGCGAGCGCCCGCTCCGGTGAGCTCATGGTCCGCCAGGACGAGCAGAACACCGATCCGCACGCGTGGATCTTCCTCGAGACCCGGGCCGAGCGCGTGCTCGAGCGGCGCGGCGACGACCGGCTCGAGTGGGCGGTGTCGATGACGGCCTCCCTCGCCGTGCACCTGCTCGACCGCGGCTTCGAGACCCACCTCGTCGAGACGGGTGCGGACGGCGAGCCGGAGCACTCGGAGGACGAGCGCGAGGTGGCGCACGACGTGCTGCTGCGCCTGGCCGAGCTGGCGCCCTCGCGCGAGTCGGTCGACGCGGTGACCCGGATCTCGGCCGACATGCGCGACACCGGGGGAGTGCGACCGGTCTTCGCCGTCCTCACCCGACTCCTCGAGTCGGACCTCGACGCCCTCGGCTCCCTGGCCGCGCAGTCGCGCCCCGCGATCGCCTTCGTCGTCGCCGGCACCGCTGAGGAGGAGGCGGCTCTCGCCTCGCTCGGCTGGTACGCGGTGTCCGTCGACCCGAGTGCCTCCGTCGAGGAGGCGTGGGCGCAGGCTCTCGCTCTGCGAGTGGTGGCGTGAGCCGCCGCGTCGAGAGCGATCCGCGCGCCGGGTCGGCTCCTCTGAGCGGTCTGCTCTTCCTCGCGATCACGGCCGCCGCCGCCGGGATCGGGCGGCTCCTCGTCGGCGTCGACTGGCTGGTGCTCCTCGCGAGCGCGGTCGCCGTGGTGCTCGGCGTCCCGGCCGCCGCCCGGGCTCTGCGCGTGCACCCCGTCGTCCCGCCGATCCTCGGCACGCTGACGATGGTCGGCGTGCTGACCGCGATGTTCGTGCCCGGTCGGGCCCTGCTGTTCGTGATCCCCACGCCCGGCGCCGTCGCGCAGGCGGAGGCGCTCGCGCAGGGCGGCTTCCAGTCCATCGCCCAGCAGGGGCTCCCGGCCATCGCCGACGACGGCATCTCGTTCCTCCTGATCGGCGGGGTGGTCGTGCTCGCCTGGGCGGCCGACCTGTTCGCCTTCTCCGTCCGCCTCCCCGCCCTGGCCGGTCTGTTCCCTGCGGCGCTGCTCGCGGTGCCGGCGATCGTGGACCCCTCCGAGGTGTCCTGGGCGAGCCTCGTCGTCACTGCGCTCGCCTACGCGGGCGTGCTCGCCGCCACGGCCGCCCCCCGCCGCCCGAGCGGCCCGAGCGCGGCCGCGGCCGTGCTGCCCGCCTTCGCGGCCGTGACCGTCGTCGTCCTGGGCGCGGGAGTCGTCGCCGGGTCGGCGGCCGGCTACGCGCGCACCACCGCCCCCTCGGGCGTCTCCGGCAGCCTCTTCAACGGCGCGATCGACCCGGTGGTCGCTCTCGGCGCGGACCTGCGCCGCCCGAACCCCGTGACCGTGCTGCGCTACGCCACCGACTCCGACCTGCCCGTCTACCTCCGCGTGCTGACCGTCTCGGACTTCGACGGTGACGACTGGGCGCCGAGCGAGACGGAGCAGACCGCTCCGATCGAGGCGCCGATCGCGCCCGAGGGGCTCTCCGAGAGCGTGCCGCGCGAGGCGGAGGAGGTCGACGTCTCGGTGGAGACGCTGCGGAGCCAGTGGCTCCCCGTGCCGTATCCGGTCTCGTCGCTGACGGGCGTCGGCGACGGCTGGCTCCAGGACGTGCAGGACGGCTCCATCCGCGGCGACGCGACGACCCGCTCCGGAGACGACTACCAGGTGCAGGCGCTGCGGCTCGAGCCCGACCCGCAGCAGCTGCTCGCCGCTCCCGCGCCGTCCGGCGTCGACCGGTACCTCTCGCTCCCCGACGACGTGCCCGAGATCGTCCGCACCACCGCCGAGGAGGTCACGGCCGAGGCTCCGACCGCCTACGACCGGGCGCGCGCGCTGCAGACGTACTTCCGCTCGTCCGAGTTCCGCTACTCCGAGGACACCCCCGCGGAGGAGGGCTACGACGGCGACGGAGTCGGCGTGCTCTCGGCGTTCCTGACGACGAAGGAGGGCTACTGCGTCCACTTCGCCTCGGCGATGGCGGTGATGGCGCGCGAGCTCGGGATCCCGTCGCGGCTCGCCATCGGCTACCAGCCCGGCTCCGTCGTGCCCTCCGGCGGCAGCGACCTGACCACCTACCGCGTCCTCTCCTCCGACCTGCACGCCTGGCCCGAGCTGTACTTCGAGGGAGTCGGCTGGCTGCCCTTCGAGCCGACGCCCAGCCGCGGCGCTCCGGCCTCCTACACCCTGCCGAGCGCGACGGCGTCCTCGGGCCCCACCGCCCCGGGCTCGACCGCGACCACCGCGCCCGGTGCGACCAGCGCTCCCGCCGCGACACCCACTCCGACGGCCGCGTCGGCGACGCCGACCCCCGGTGCCGTCGGCGCCTCGAGCACCACGGCGGCTCCCGCGGCCACGCTCTGGGTGCTGCTCCTGCTGCTCGTGCTCGTCCCCTGGCTGATGCGCGCCGTCCAGCGCGCGCTGCGGCGCCGGTCCGCGCGCTCCGGCTCCGTCGAGGCCGCGTGGGCCGAGCTGCTGGCGACCGCCCGCGACCTGGGCGTCCCCGTGGAGGACACGGAGTCTCCGCGCGCGCAGGAGGCCCGCATGGCTCCCGCCCTCGACCCCGGAGCGGCGGCACGTCTGCAGGGGCTCCGGGAGCGCGTCGAGCGCCGGCGCTACTCGCCGTCCGCGAGCGAGTCGGAGGCGTGGGACGACGCGACCGCCGTGGCCGCCGCGCTCCGCGGCTCCGCGGGTGCCGGTCGTCGGGTGCTCGCGTCGGTCGTGCCGCGCTCGGCGCTGGACCCGGTCGCCCGGCTCGCGCGTCCGAGGTCCGACCTATGATCGCTAGGTGATCCCGGACCCCCTCGACGCCTCGCTCGCGCCGCTGATCGGGCCGCGCACGGCGACCGCGGTCGAGAAGGCCTTCGGGTACCGCACGGTCGGCGAGCTCCTGGGCCACTACCCGCGCCGCTACGCGAAGCGGGGCGAGCTGACGGCGCTCTCGCGTCTCCCCGTGGGAGAGAGCGTGACGATCGTGGCGGAGGTGCGCGAGGTGCGCGAGCGGCCGATGCGCAACCGGCGCGGCACCCTGCTCGAGGTCGTCATCTCGGACGGCTCGGGCACGCTCTCGCTGACGTTCTTCGGACAGCCCTGGCGCGCGGCGAAGCTCCACCGCGGCGTGCGCGGGATCTTCGCGGGCACGGTCTCGATGTTCCGCGACACCCCGCAGCTCACGCATCCCGACTACCGCCTGTTCGACGACGAGGAGGCCGCCGCGACGGAGACGGGAGGCGGTGAGCTCGCGAAGGACTGGGCCGAGCGGCCGATCCCGATCTACCCGGCGACCAGCGCGATCTCGAGCTGGCAGCTCCAGGCCGCGATCGGCGTGCTGCTGGACGGCTTGCGCGACGTGCCCGACCCGATGCCCGAGCAGGTGCGCGCCGGCCGCTCGCTGCTGGGCCTCGGCGAGGCGCTGGAGCTGATCCACCGCCCGCAGCGGGAGGGCGAGGAGGCGCAGGCGCGCGAGACGCTGCGCTTCCACGAGGCGTTCCTCCTGCAGCTTGCCCTGCTCGAGCGCCGGGCCTCGGCGCGCAGCAGCCCCGCGACGGCCCGCGTGCCCGGCCCCGGCGGGCTGCTCGAGCGCTTCGACGCCGCGCTGCCCTTCGCCCTCACCGGCGACCAGACCGCGGTGGGGCACGAGATCGCCGCCGATCTGGCTGCCGAGAGCCCGATGACCCGGCTGGTGCAGGGCGAGGTCGGCTCCGGCAAGACCCTCGTCGCGCTCCGGGCGATGCTCGCCACGGCCGAGAGCGGCGGGCAGGCGGCGCTGCTCGCTCCCACCGAGGTGCTCGCGGGGCAGCACCTCCGCTCGATCGCGAGGACCCTCGGCCCGGAGCTCGCGGCCGAGCTGGTGCCGACCCTCCTCACCGGCGGGCTGGGGGCGGCGCAGCGCCGAGCGGCCCTCCTCCGGATCGTCTCGGGCACGGCGAAGATCGTCGTCGGCACGCACGCCCTCCTCGGCGACGCGGTCTCCTTCTACGACCTGGGCCTCGTCGTGATCGACGAGCAGCACCGCTTCGGCGTGGACCAGCGGGACGCCCTGCGCCGGAAGGGCGCCACCCCGCCGCACGTGCTGGTGCTGACGGCCACGCCCATCCCGCGGACCGTCGCCATGACGGTCTTCGGCGATCTCGACACCTCGACCATCCGCGAGCTGCCCGCCGGGCGCCCCGGCATCACGAGCCACGTGGTCCCGCTCGCCGACCACCCCGCGTGGATCGCGCGGGCGTGGGAGCGCGCCGAGGAGGAGATCCGCTCGGGCCACCAGGTCTACCTCGTCTGCCCGGCGATCGAGCCGGGGGAGCCCGCCGAGGGCGCGCAGCCGCCCGAGGAGGACGCCGCCGCGCCGCTCACGACCGTCGCGGCCACGCTCGAGGGCGTGCGCGCGCATCCGCTGCTCGGGAAGCGGCGGTCGGCCGCGCTGCACGGGCGGATGACGACGGAGGAGAAGGACGCCGTGATGCGCTCCTTCGCCGCGGGGGAGATCGACGTCCTGGTGTCGACGACGGTCATCGAGGTCGGCGTGGACGTGCCGAACGCCTCGATGATGGTCGTGCTCGACGCGGAGCGGTTCGGAGTGTCGCAGCTGCACCAGCTCCGCGGGCGCATCGGGCGCGGCGGCGTCGCGGGGGTGTGCCTGTTCGTGACTGCGGCGGAGGCGGGGACGGTCGCGCGCGAGCGGGTGGAGGCGGTCGCCGCGACGCTCGACGGCTTCGCGCTCGCCGAGGTCGACCTGGAGCTGCGCCGCGAGGGCGACGTGCTGGGCGACTCGCAGTCCGGCGGGCGCTCGTCGCTCCGCCTGCTGCGGGTGGTGCAGGACGCGGACGTGATCGTGGAGGCGCGGGCGCTGGCCGAGCGGCTCCTCGCGGAGGACCCGTCGCTCGCCGCGCACGACCGGCTCCGTGCCGCGCTCGCGCGCCGCGTGCAGGACCGCGACCGGGAGTTCCTCGCCAAGAGCTAGGCGGTGCCCGCCCGCTACTCTGTCGGCATGGCCCGCATCGCCGTCGTCCCCGGCTCCTTCGACCCCGTGACCCTCGGTCATCTCGACGTGATCGAGCGGGCCGCGCGCCTGGTCGACGAGCTGCACGTCGTGGTGGTGCACAACCCCGCCAAGACCGCGCTGCTGCCGATCGCCCAGCGCGTCTCGCTCATCGAGCAGTCGATCGCGGAGGCGGGCGTCGAGGGACGGATCGTCGTCGCCTCGTGGAGCATGGGCCTGCTCGTCGACTACTGCACCGACGTCGGCGCGAGCATCCTGGTGAAGGGCATCCGCTCGCAGGTCGACGTGGCGTACGAGACGCCCATGGCGATCGTGAACCGCAACCTCGCGCACGTCGAGACGGTGTTCCTCCTGCCCGATCCCGCGCACGCCCACGTGTCGAGCTCGCTGGTGCGGCAGGTCTCCTCCCTCGGCGGCGACGTCGCCCCCTACGTGCCGCCCGCGGTCGCCGCGTACCTCGCCGCCGGCTGAGGCGCCGCCGATCGCCTGCCCGGGTGATCCCGGGCCGTGGACCCGTGCGCCCGCGGCAGCCGGGAGAATGGACCGGTGAGCGAGACGCGCGTGCAGGCCTGGGCCCTCGACGGCATCCCGGAGGTGACTCCCGGTGACGACCTGCTCGAGCTGATCCTCGCGGCCGTCGCCGCCGCCGCCGAGGAGGACCGGCCCGCGGACGGCGACATCCTTGTCGTCACGAGCAAGATCGTCTCGAAGGCGGAGGGGCGCATCGTCGCCGCGACCGACCGCGAGGACGCGATCACGGCCGAGACCGTCCGCGTCGTCGCCACCCGGGCGCACGGCTCCGGCGTCACCCGCATCGTCGAGAACCGCCTCGGGATCGTCCAGGCGGCGGCCGGAGTCGACGCCAGCAACGTCGCGGAGGGGACGGTCCTCCTCCTCCCCCTCGACCCGGACGCCTCGGCGCGGGCCCTCTGCGCGGGCCTCCGGGAGCGGCTCGGCGTGGAGGTGGGCGTGCTCGTCAGCGACACCCTGGGCCGCGCCTGGCGGGTCGGGCAGACCGACGCGGCCATCGGAGCCGCGGGCGTCCTCGTGATCGACGACCTCCGCGGCGGGGTCGACGCCCTGGGGCGCACGCTGGGAGTGACCATGCCGGCCGTCGCGGACGAGATCGCCGCGCTCGGCGATCTGGTGAAGGGCAAGGCGAGCGGACGCCCCGTCGCCGTCGTCCGCGGGCTCGCCCGCCTGGTGACGAGGGTCGAGAGCCCGGGTGCCCGCACGCTGACCCGCACGGGCCCCGACGACATGTTCCGCCTCGGCGCCGACGAGGCCTTCGCCGAGGGCTTCGCGGCCGGAGCCGCCTCGCGCGAGGAGCGCGCGTGACCGGCTGGAGCGCGGTCGTCGTGTTCAAGGGCCGCGGCGGCTCGAAGACGCGCCTCGACGTGCCGGGCCGCGCGGCGCTGGCCGAGGCGTTCCTCCTGGACACGCTCGCCGCCGTGGCCGCCGCGGAGCCGGTGGCGAGCCTTCTCCTGGTCACCTCCGACGCCGGTGCGGCCGACCGCGCACGGGCGGAGCACCCGCAGCTGGTGGTGGTGCCCGACCCGGGGACCCTCGACGCCGCCGTGTCCGGGGGAGCCGAGGCCGCCCTCCACCGCCGGCCGGGCGCCCCGGTGATCGTGCTGACCGGGGACCTGCCCGCCCTGCTGCCGTCGGACCTCTCCGAGGCGCTCGCGACGCGGTCGCTCCCGGCCGTCGTCCCGGACCGCGAGGGGAGCGGCACCACGGCGCTCCTGCTGGCGGCCGGGGCCCTCGTCGCTCCGGCGTTCGGCCCGGGCTCGCTGGCCCGGCACCGCGACGCGGGCTGCGCCGTCGTCGTGCTGCCCGGCTCGTCGACGCTGAGGCTGGACGTCGACACGCTCGCCGATCTCGGAGACGCGGAGGAGGCCGGGGTCGGCCCGCACACGTCCCGCGCGCTGGCCGCAGCGGCCTGAGGCGCAGGGAGTCCGAGCCGCGGACACGGTCAGCCGGCGAGCAGCCCCGCCTCGAACGCCGCCGTCAGGCCCGCGTCGATCGCGAGCGATGCGCCGTCGACCGAGCGGACGGGGATCGCCCGCCGGGTGCTCGACACCAGCCACGCCGCATCCGCACCGGTGAGCGCCGTGACCGGCAGCTCGCGGCGCGACGATGCGAGCCCGCGGCGCTCGCCCAGCGCGAGGACCCGCTCGACCGTCGTGCCGGCGAGCACGCTGCCCGAGAGCGGCGTCGCGAGCACCCCGTCGCCGAGGAGCACCAGGCTCGACGTCGCCCCCTCGAGGAGAAGCCCGTCGCTCGTGCGCCAGACCACGTCGTCCGCGCCCCGGGACGCCGCCTCGCGCAGCGCCGCCCGGGTGACGGCGCCCGAGGTGGTCTTGACGCCCGGGAGCAGCCACGGCGCGAGCGGACCGCTCGCGTACCCGCGGTCCAGCACGACGACGGCCGCGCCCTTCTCCCGGAGCGCGCTCGAGTCGGGAGTCGGAGCCGCGCGCACGGTGCACCGGGCGGAGTCGCCCGACCCGTGGGCGGCGATGAAGCGGACCGTCAGGTCGTCGACCCGATCGTGCTCCGCCACGGCGAGGTCGACCGCTCGGGACCAGAGGGGCGCCTCCGGGATCGTCAGCCCGACGGCCCGGGCCGATCCGGCCAGCCTCTCGAGGTGCTCCCCGAGCGCACGGGGACGTCCGTCGAGGACCGCGACGGTCTCGAAGACCCCGTCGCCGCGGAGGTAGCCCGCCTCGTCGACGCGGACGAGCGGACCCTCCGGGTCGCGGAGGACGACGGCGCCGGAGGTGATCTCGACCAGGACGGGGGTGCTCATCCGCCCATCCTGCCCCCGGCGGAGCCTCAGCGGGGGAGGAGGCCGCTCGCCACGTCGGACGGCTCGACGATCTCGCGCCACGGCTCCGGCCGGAGTCCTGCCGAGCCGAGCACGTCGGCCCCGGCGAGGAGATCCACGTCGAGACCGGTCAGCTCGCCGATCGCGGCGACCGGCAGCTGGAACGTCCTGAAGCCGCCGAGCGGCACCAGGCCCTCGCGCACGCGCTCCACGAGCTCGCTCTGGTCGAGCAGGTACGCGCTCGTCGCGAGCGTCGATCCGTCCGGGCTCCACGCCGCGATCTTCCAGAAGCGGCGGGGGATGCCCGTACCGCGGTAGACCGGGTCGTCGTCCGCGAGCACGGGCCCGGTGAAGACGCTCAGGCGCGTGCGCCAGGTCTGCGCGTACTCGAGCACCAGCGTCTCGAGCCCGAGCCACAGCTCCTGCGACTGATTGAAGCCGCTCGCCTGGGGCGCGGCGTTCGTGTAGCAGAAGCTGTCGCGGTTGGCCGCGGCGGCCTCGTCCCGGTCGCCCCAGACGGGGTCGCGGCGGCGGACCAGGTGGCCGCGGTCGAGGTCGTTGCGGGCGTACACCTCCGGCCCGGTCTGCTCGGAGGCGGGGATGCGGTCGTCGAGGTGCCAGTCGTCGCCGCGGCCGAGCTCGACCAGGCGCGCGCCGTCGATGTTCACGGCCGTCGAGACGGCCAGGCGCCGCTCCGGATCCAGCAGCACCTCGAAGTGCGTGTACGGCAGGAGCCGGACCGGGCGCTCGACCCTCAGGAGCGGCGCACCCGCGGGGACGCCGAGGAAGTCCGCGTCGAAGCTCACTCCTCGACCTCCGCCGTCGGAGTCGCCGTGGCTGTCGCTGTCGGGGTCGCCGTGGGAGTCGCCGGGGGAGCCTCGGTCGCGGGGACTCCCGTGCCGGTCGGAGCCGGAGCCGGTGCCTGGGTGGCGGGAGCCGGGACCTGCGAGCCGTTGCTGATCAGCAGGGCGAGGTCGGAGTAGCGCGCGACGGTCGTGCCCGCGGCCGGGTCGGTGCCCGCCACCACGCCGGCCGGGAGCGACGAGTCGATGGTCGCCCCCTCCTCGACGTCGAAGCCGAGGTCCTCCAGCGCCTCCGTGGCGTCGTCGACCGAGCGGCCGGAGACGGTCGGCACGGCGATCTGGCGGCCGTTCAGCAGGGCGCTGCTGGGCTCCTCGAAGTCGTCTCCGCCGTACTTCTGGTCGGCGCGGGTCATCACCGAGTTCCAGATGTAGTGGCGGATGTTGGAGGCGTACGGGCGGCTCTCGAGCTCCGAGTTCGGGAAGCGGACCTCGCGCATCGAGGTGTGGCCGTCGATGTTGCCCACCCAGACCACGGTCGCGACGCGCGAGCTCGCCCCGTCCATCCAGGTCGACTCCGCGTTGTCGGTGGTGCCCGTCTTGCCGATGTGCTCGATGCCGTCGTCCGGGTCGGACTGGGCGGCCGTGCCGCCGGTGACGACGCGCTGCAGGGCGTAGTTCGCGACCGCCGTCAGCTCGGGGCTGAGGGCCTGGTTGCAGGTGGAGGTCGGCGGCTGGACGGCGGCGCCGGTCGCGTCGGTGATCGAGTCGATGGCGATCGCGGAGCAGGCGGTGCCGTTGTTGGCGAAGCCGGCGAAGGCGGTGACCATCGAGAGGGGGGAGATGAGCGTGTCCGAGCCGAGGACAGCGGACGGCTTGTAGTCGACCTCGCCGCCGTCGGCGGCCTTCACTCCGAAGCCGACCGCGCGGTCGCGGATCGCGCAGAGGTCGAGCTGCTGCGCCATCGAGACGTAGACGGTGTTGATCGACTGCATCGTGCCGGTCAGCACGCTGTAGCTGCCGTTCTCGCTGTCGTCGTTGTTGACCTCGTAGGAGGTGTCGAGCTCGCCGCCCGGTGCGCAGCTGGCGGGGAAGCCCGAGAAGGTGCGCTCGCGGCCGTTGATCGTCTCGTTCAGGGTGCGTCCGCTCGCGAGCCACTGCGCGAGCGTGAACACCTTGTAGGTCGATCCGACCTGGAACCCGGCGGAGCCGCCGTAGGCCGTGTCGGTGTTGAAGTTGACGGCGGAGAAGTTCGCGCCGTTCACGGCGCCGGCCGCGTCGTAGTCCTTGTTCTGCACCATCGCCAGGATCCGGCCGGTGCCGACCTCCATCGAGACGGTCGCGCTGCCGATGTTGGTGTCGAGGGTGGGGACCTTGGGGACGGCGTTGTTCGTCGCGTTGGCCGCGGTGTCCTGCAGGTCGCGGTCGAGCGTCGTGTAGATCTTGTAGCCGCCGCGCTGGAAGTTCGCGAGGCGGGTGTCCGCGTCGTCGCCGAACGCCGGGTCGTTCTGGACGACGCGGGTGATGTAGTCGCAGAAGAAGGCCGCGTTGCCGGCGGTCTGGCAGCCGGTGGGCGTCTGCGTGATCGCGGGGACGACCTCCTCGGCGACGGCGGCGTCGTGGTCGGCCTGCGAGATCTTCCCCTCCTGCAGCATCTGGTCGAGGACGTAGTCGCGGCGTATCTTGTTGTCCGGGATGTTCTCGGGCTGGTCGATCCTGAGGCCGTTGGGGTTGTTGACCGTGGCGATCAGGCTGGCGGCCTGCGCGAGGCTCAGGTCGGCCGCGCTGGTCGAGAAGTAGTACTCGGCCGCCGCCTGGATGCCGTAGACCTGGCCGCCGAAGCCCGCGATGTTGAGGTAGCCGAGGAGGATGTCGTCCTTGCTGTACTTCTTCTCGAGGTCGACGGCGAGCTTCATCTCCTTGAGCTTGCGGCTCGGAGTGGTCGCGGTCGCCTCCTCGTAGGCGGCCTCCGAGGCGGCCTCGTCGGTCGCGCTCAGCGACTCCGCCTTCTGCACGAGGACGTTCTTGACGTACTGCTGGGTGATGGAGGATCCGCCCTGGAGGTCACCGCCGACGATGTTGCTGAGCACCGCGCGGATCGTGCCCTGCAGGTCGACGCCGCCATGGTCGTAGAAGCGCGGGTCCTCGGTCGAGACCGCCGCGTCCTTCACGGACTGGCTGACCTGGTCGAAGGCCACCTCCTCGCGGTTCTGCGCGTAGAAGGAGGCGAGCAGCTCGTCCGAGCCGTCGGTGCGCTTGGCGTAGATCTCGGTCTTCTGGGCCAGCTGGCCGAGCTCGAGGTACTCGGGCACCGTCTCGAACAGCCCGATCGGGTTGTTCTCGGCGAGACCGGTGACGGCGAGGGCGGGAGTGACCCCGACCGTGATCAGCAGGCCCCCGGCGAGGCTGGCTCCGACGATCCCGAGGACCCGGGCGAGCACGCCGCCGCGGGCGGTTCCTTGCGCAGACATGGCTACGAGAGTAGGCGACGAGTCTGGATCCGTCGTGCGGCCGCGCTCGGGGGCCCGGATGCCCGCCCTCCCGGCCCCGGGAGCGGCGGCCGCCGGTACGGTGAGCGGGTGACCAGAGCCCGAGCATGACCGCCTCCGCCGACCCCGCCGAGACGCGCCGCCGCGCGGTGCTCGTGGTGGCCGTCCTCGCCTCCTTCGTCGCCTTCCTCGACGGCACCGTCGTCAACGTCGCCCTGCCCGCCATCACCCGCGAGCTCGGCGGCGGGCTCGCGGTGCAGCAGTGGGTGGTCGACGGGTACCTGATCACGCTCGGCGCGCTGATCCTCGTGGCCGGCTCGCTCGCCGACCGCATCGGCCGGGCCCGCAGCATGACCATCGGCCTGATCGGCTTCGGTGTCACCTCGCTGCTGTGCGCGCTGGCCCCAACCGCCGAGGTCCTCATCGTGGCGCGGATGCTCCAGGGCGCCGCCGGCGCGATCCTCGTGCCCAGCTCGCTCGCCCTCATCATCGCGACCGTCCACGGCGCCGCGCAGGCCCGGACCATCGGCGCGTGGACGGCCTGGACCGGCACGGCGACGATCGCCGGCCCCGTGCTCGGCGGCCTGCTGGTGGACGCGGGCTCGTGGCGGTACGTCTTCGCGCTCAACCTGCTGCCGATCGCGGTGACGCTGGTCCTGCTGCGCAGGCTCGGCGCGGTCGACTCGGGGACCCGGGTGCCGATCGACGGCGTCGGCGCGGTGCTCGGGGTGATCGGCCTGGGAGGGCCCGTGTTCGCGCTGATCGAGCAGGAGCGGCTCGGGATCCAGCATCCGCTCGTGCTGACCGCCCTGATCGGGGGAGTCGCCGCCCTCGTCGCGTTCGTCGTGTGGGAGCGACGCGCGGCGCATCCGATGCTGCCGCTGTCGCTCTTCGCGTCGCGGAACTTCACCGTCGGCAACGTCTCGACGGCGTTCGTCTACGGCGCGCTCTCCTTCGGCTTCTTCGCGCTGGGCCTGTTCCTGCAGCAGACCCTGGGCTTCTCGGCGACCCTGGCCGGACTCGCGACGCTCCCGCCGACGATCCTGCTGCTCCTGCTCTCGCAGGTCTCCGGGTCGCTGTCGGCGCGGTTCGGCCCGCGGCTCTTCATGGGCGTCGGACCGCTGATCGCCGCGGCCGGGTTCCTCCTGCTCTCCTTCGTCGACGAGGGCGCCGACTACGCCACGCAGCTGCTGCCGGGGATCCTCCTCTTCGGCTTCGGCCTCGCGGTGACGGTCGCTCCGCTGACCTCGACGATCCTCGGCGCGGTGGAGGACGGGCACAGCGGAGTCGGCTCCGCCGTGAACAACGCCGTCTCGCGCATCGCCGGGCTGGTCGCCATCGCCGCGACCTCGCTCGTGGTCGGCGACTCGCTCGACGTCGAGGGCTTCTCCCGTGCCGCCGTCGCGACCTCCGCCCTCCTGGTCGCCGGGGGCGTCGTCTCCCTCCTCGGCATCCGCAACCCGGCTCCCGCCGACCGCTGACGACTGCTCGGGGAGCGTCTCCGACCCCCGTCCGGGGTGCGGCGCTCCGTGTTCACGCGGTGTCCGCCGATCCTTCGACGGAACGTGGATGAAATAGTTGTCGCTACATGGAATACTGATCGACGTCGATGCGCTTGCATACATCGGACGGGGACGCTCTCCCCGCGACGACCGTCACACTCGAGGAGAAACCATGACCGACACCGTCACCATCCCCGGCTACAAGGCCGGCACCTGGGTCATCGACCCCACCCACAGCGAGGTCGCGTTCAGCGTCCGCCACCTGATGATCAGCAAGGTCAAGGGCAAGTTCGAGCGCTTCACCGCCACGTTCACCACCGGCGAGAACCCGCTCGACTCCAAGGTCGAGGCCACCGCCGAGGTCGCCTCCGTCAACACCAACGAGCCCAACCGCGACGGCCACCTCCGCACCGGCGACTTCTTCGAGGCCGAGAAGTACCCGGAGATCCACTTCGTCTCGACCGCCGTCCGCCCGAACGGCGACGACTTCCTCGTCGACGGCGAGCTCACCATCAAGGGCACCACCAAGCCCGTCACCTTCGAGGTGGAGTTCGGCGGCTTCGGCACCGACCCCTACGGCAACTACAAGGCCGGCCTCACCGCCAAGGCCACCATCGACCGCACCGACTTCGGTCTGACCTACAACGCGGCCCTCGAGACCGGTGGCGTGCTCATCGGCGAGAAGGTCACCATCACCCTCGACCTGCAGGCCGCCCACCAGGCGTAGTCCGAGCCGATCGACCGGAGCCGTCCCTCCCCCCGGGGAGCGGACGGCTCCGTCGTTCCCGGAGCCGGTGCGGGATCAGAGGATGCCGAGCTCCGTCAGCTGCTCGGAGATGCCGGCGCCGTCGGGCGCGAAGACCCAGGTCGTGCCGCTGGTCAGGGAGCGGTCCTCGGCCTTGGAGCGGCCTCCCGCGAGCACCGCCTCGCCGGTGGAGAGCTGGCGGATCGCGATCGCCGCGACCTTGTCGGGGTGCTCGTCCGCGAAGTCGGAGTAGATCTCCTCGTCGTGCTGCCCGTCGTCGCCGACCAGCAGCCAGCGCACGTCCGGGAACTCGGCCGCGAGTCGGCGGAGGTTCATCTCCTTGTGCTGCTTGCCGCTGCGGAACCAGCGGTCGTGCGTCGGGCCCCAGTCGGTCAGGAGGAGCGCTCCGGCCGGGTACAGGTGCCGCGACAGGAAGCGGGTGAGCGCCGGGGCGACGTTCCACGCGCCGGTGGAGAGGTAGATGACCGGGGAGCCCTCGTACTGCCGGGCGAAGCGGTCGAGGAAGACCGCCATGCCGGGCGTGGGCATCCGGGCGTGCTCGTCGAGCACGAAGGTGTTCCAGGCGGCGACGAAGGGGCGGGGGAGCGCGGTGACCATCACTGTGTCGTCCACGTCCGACACGACGCCCAGCCGCGCCTCCGGACGCACGATGAAGACGGGCGCCTCGACGGGCTTCGAGCCCGCGGTCGAGAAGGTGATGGTGTGCCAGCCGGGCTCGAGCGTGATCGGGAGGTCCGCGTCGACGACTCCGCCGCGGTCGGCCGTCACCCGGTGGGTCTGCCCGTCGGCCTCGACGGTCACGACGGCCCCGCTCACGAAGACGCTGGTGAAGCTCCGCCAGCCGCGCACGCCCTCGACGGGGCGGACCTCCTCGACCCCGGGAGGGGTCGGCCGCGTGTAGAGGACGCGGGCCAGGACGCGCAGCTGCGTCGTCGAGCCGTAGCCGGTGTAGGGGATGACCCTCGGGACGTAGCCCTTGCGCTTCACGCGCCTCATCCGGAAGGAGTGGAGTCGGTCCTCGAGGCGGGCGGCGCGGTGCATGACCTCCGCCTTGCCTGCGCTCAGGGGCTTGCTCTCGGGCGTCAGCGGCATCCGCCCAGTCTGTCAGACCGGATGCCGGACCGCGGATCGCGCTCTCACGCGATCGTCAGGCTCCGGTGGGCTCGATCAGCTCGGGGCCGTTCGCCGAGACGGAGCCCACGGCTGCACCGACGCCGTGCACCTCGAGCTCCTCGGCCAGCTCGGCCGCACCCTCGGCGGCCGCGCGCAGCAGCTCGCCGTCCCCGGGGGGCGCCGGGTCCAGCCAGTCCTCGATCAGCTCCGGCTGCAGCAGCACGGGCATCCGCTCGTGCACCTCGGCGAGCGGCCCGGCGGAGGGGCGGGTGAGGACCGTCGCCGAGAGCAGCCACGGAGAGCCCGGCTGGGCCGAGCGCCACCACTCGTAGAGACCGGCGAACAGGAGGAGCGAGCCCTCGCCCGGCGAGACGTAGACGGGTGCCTTCGCCCCGTCCGCGCCGACCCGCCACTCGTACCAGCCCGAGGCGGGCACGATCGCGCGCCGGGAGGCGTAGGACTCGCGGAACGACGGCTTCTCGGCGACGGACTCGATCCGCGCGTTGAACAGCGGCGGCCCCGCGGACGGGTCGGCGGCGGAGCGGGGCACCAGGCCCCAGCGGGCTCCGGCGAGCCGACGCCGCGGCGGGCTGCCCTCCTCGACCCCCTTCATCGACTCCGCGACGACGGCGATCCGCTGCGTCGGCGCGATGTTCCAGGACGGCTCCGGAAGGTCGGCGCCCGGCTCGTCGATGTCGAAGAGCGCCACCAGGTCGGCGGTGGTCTGCGAGAGGACGAAGCGTCCGCACATGGTTTCTCCCGGGTGGATCGGACCCGCGGAGCCGTCGCCCTTCCGGGGGCGCGAAACACGAGGGACTTTCGATGAGACGACCCCGACCGGCGGTCGCCGTGCGTACGATTGTAGGAACCACGACCGAAGGAGCCCGCCGTGCCTCTTGGAAACCTCGTCGATCGACCGTTCGGTGAATCGTCCCAGGTCCGCAACGAGCCGGTGCAGGTGCGCAGCGCCGCCCGTCTCGCCTCGCTGCTCGACGCGGCGGCCGCCGTCGTCGACGAGGTCGGCTTCGACCGTCTGACCACGGCGATGGTCGCCGAGCGCGCGGGAGCCGCGATCGGCACGGTCTACCGCTACTTCCCGGACCGCATCGCCGTCCTCCAGGCGCTGCGCGAGCGGGCCCTCGAGCGCTTCCGCCGCCGCGTCATCACCGAGATCCGCGACACCCACCCGGGCAACTGGTGGGGCGCGGTCGACTGCGCGATCGACGCCTTCTGCGAGATGCACCGCAACGAGCCGGGCTTCCGCTCCATCCGCTTCGTGGACACGATCCACGCCCCCGAGGTCGCGGGCGAGGCGTTCGAGGCCGGCTTCTTCGCCCGCCGCTTCGCCGAGATCCTCGCGTCCGAGTACGGCCTCCCGGGCGGCGCGCAGCTGTCCTTCCGCCTCGAGGTGACCATCGAGGTCGCGGACGCGCTGCTCACGCGCGCGTTCCTCATCGACCCCAACGGCGACCAGCGCTTCATCGACGAGAGCCGCTCGCTGCTGCGCCACTACATGACCTCGCACTACGGAGCCGTCGAGGAGTCCTGACCGGCTAGGACTGTCAAGGCCCTAGTCGCTCCCGGAACATCCCGCAACACTTCGCGGTCCGGGTTGGCAGGCGGCTGCTATTGGTGTTTTCCTTGCCGCCTGGCCCCGTTCGGGGCCGCGGGCCGTGCAACGGCCGGACGCGCGGAGCGAGAGCGGGCACAGTCGTGGACCAGGGACAGATCGGCGCGCACACCGCCGGACGGCGGGCGGCCTCGTGATCGAGTTCCGCAACGTCAGCAAGCAGTACCCGGACGGCACGCGGGCGGTCGACGACTTCTCGCTCGTGCTGCCCTCCCGGCAGACGACCGTCTTCGTCGGCTCCTCGGGCTGCGGGAAGACCACGATCCTCCGCATGATCAACCGGATGATCGAGCCGACCTCCGGCACCATCGAGATCGACGGCGAGGACATCTCGTCCCTGCCCGCCGTCGCGCTCCGCCGCCGCATCGGCTACGTGATGCAGAACTCCGGCCTCCTGCCGCACCGCAAGGTCATCGACAACATCGCGACCGTGCCGCGCCTGAACGGGGTCGCCAAGAAGCAGGCGCACGCCCGCGCGCTCGAGCTGATGGACACGGTCGGACTGGACCGTGCGCTCGCCGCCCGGTACCCCAGCCAGCTCTCCGGCGGCCAGCAGCAGCGCGTCGGGGTGGCGCGCGGCCTGGCGGTCGACCCGAACATCCTGCTGATGGACGAGCCGTTCGGCGCGGTCGACCCTCTCGTGCGCGCCGACCTGCAGCGCGAGACCCTGCGGCTCCAGGACGAGCTCGACAAGACCGTGGTCTTCGTCACCCACGACATCGACGAGGCGTTCCTCCTCGGCGACCAGGTCGTCATCCTCGAGAAGGGCGGCCGGATCGCGCAGAAGGGCTCGCCCGCCGAGATCCTGGCGAACCCCGCGAGCGAGTTCGTCGCCGGCTTCGTCGGTGCCGACCGCGGCAAGCGCTCGCTCCGGATCGAGGAGCGCGACGGCGCCCGCATCGTGGTCGACGGCGACGGGCGCCCGACCGGAGTGCTGCGCGCGCAGGACGGCCCCGCCGCGTGAACTGGGTCGTCAACAACACGGACGCGATCGTCGCGAACCTGCTGGCGCACCTGGCCCTGTCGGTCCCGCCGATCCTGCTCAGCTTCCTCGTCTCGCTGCCGTTCGGCTGGTTCGCGAACCGCTACCGCTGGAGCCGCGGCACCCTGCTGACAGGGCTCGGCGTGCTCTACGCCATCCCCTCGCTGGCCATGTTCATCCTGCTGCCGGTCCTGCTGGGCATCCCGCTCCGCTCGACCGCCAACGTGATCACGGGCCTCACCCTCTACGGCGTCGCGCTGATGGTCCGCACCACCTCGGACGCACTGGGCGCGGTGTCGGACGACGTCCGCCAGTCGGCGACCGCGATGGGCTACTCCGGCTGGGCGCGCTTCTGGCGGGTCGAGTTCCCGCTGGCCGGTCCGGTCCTGCTCTCGGGCCTGCGCGTGGTCACGGTCAGCACGGTCAGCCTGGTGACGGTCGGCGCGGTGCTCGGGATCCAGAGCCTCGGCCTGCTCTTCACCGACGGCTTCCAGCGCGGCATCACCGGTGAGATCGTCACGGGCATCGTCCTCACGATCGTCCTCGCGCTGGTGCTCGACGGACTGCTGGTGCTGATCGGCCGTCTCCTCATGCCCTGGACGGCTCTGGACCGCACGCGCCGCTCGCGCAGACCGTTCGCGGTCGAGAGGGCGGTGACGTCGTGAACCTCATCGCCGAGGCCTTCGCCTGGATCGCCGACCCCGCGCACTGGACCGGGGTCTACGCGATCCCGACCCGTGTCGCCCAGCACGTCGGCATCAGCCTGCTGGTGCTCGTGATCGCGGCCGCGATCGCGATCCCGATCGGCTACCTGATCGGGCACACCGGGCGCGGCAAGGGCATCGCCGTGCCGGTCGCAGGCGGCCTGCGCGCCCTGCCGACGCTGGGCGTGCTCGTCCTCGCGGCGATGAGCCTGGGGCTCGGCCTCGGCGCTCCGGTGATCGCCCTCGTCGTGCTCGCGATCCCGTCGGTGCTCGCCGGCGCGTACTCCGGGCTCGAGGCGGTCGACCGCCGCACGGTCGACGCGGCGCGCTCGATGGGCATGACTGAGTGGCAGATCCTGACGAAGGTCGAGATCCCGCTGGGGCTGCCGCTGCTGATCGGCGGGCTCCGCTCGGCGGCGCTGCAGATCATCGCGACCGCCACGCTCGCCGACTACATCGGCGCCGGCGGCCTCGGGCAGTACATCTTCCGCGGAGTGAAGTCGGGGGACTACCCGCAGATGCTCGCCGGCTCGATCCTGGTGATCGTGCTGACGCTCCTCAGCGAGGTCCTCTTCGCCCTCCTCCAGCGGCTCGCCGTGCCGCGCGGAGTCGTGCTCGGCCTGGCCGGCACCGCCGGCCGCACAGGTTCCCGCGCCTCGTCGCCCCGACGACGCGCGGTGATGGGAATCCCCATCGAAGAAGGGAAATAGCAATGTTCACAGCACATTTCACGAAGGGCCGTGTCGCGCTCAGCGCACTCGCGGTCGGTGCCGTCGTGGCACTGGCAGGGTGTTCCTCGAGCGATCCGCTCGATGAGGGATCGAGTGCGACTGCGGGCAGCGAGACCATCGTGGTCGGCTCGCAGGACTACTACTCGAACGAGATCCTCGCCGAGATCTACGCGCAGGCGCTGGAGAACGACGGCTTCACCGTCGACCGCCAGCTGCGCATCGGCCAGCGCGAGATCTACCTGCCCGAGATCGAGAGCGGATCCATCGACGTCTTCCCGGAGTACGACGGCAGCCTCCTGCAGGCGCTCGAGCCCGACGCGACGGCCACGACCGCCGACGACGTGTACTCCGCGCTCGGCGACGCGCTGCCCGACGGCCTCCGCGCCCTCGACGCCGCCGAGGCCAGCGACCAGAACTCGTACACCGTCACCCAGGCCTTCGCCGACAAGTGGGACCTGACCGACATCGCGTCGCTCAAGAACGTCACCGACCCGATCGTGGTCGGCGGCAACTCCGAGCTGCAGACGCGCCCCTACGGGCCCGACACGCTGCAGTCGAAGTACGGCATCACGACCACCTTCCAGGCGATCGAGGACAGCGGCGGATCGACCACCGTCGACGCGCTCACCAGCGACCAGATCCAGCTGGCGAACGTCTACACGGCCGACCCGAACATCCAGAAGAACGACCTCGTCGCTCTCGAGGACCCGGACGGACTGTTCGTGGCCGACAACGTCGTGCCGATCGTCTCGAGCAAGATCACGGACGACGCGGCCGAGGTGCTGAACGCGGTCAGCGCGAAGCTCACGGCGGACGACCTCGTCGCCCTCAACTCCGAGAGCGTCAACGAGCAGAAGTCCGCGTCCGCGATCGCGGGCGAGTGGCTGAAGTCGGCGGGTCTCGTCGACTGATCCTCCCCGGATCCACGCCCGGAGGCGCGTCACTCGTCGAGGTGACGCGCCTCCGCTCTGTTCAGGAGCTTCTTCCCGAGGAGCACGAGCAGGGCGAAGACGACGATGACGCCCACGAAGACGTAGCCGGCGCCGTGCAGGCTCTCCGAGAGCTCCCGGTAGCTGCCCGCCGCGGCCGCGCCGACGCCGACGTAGGCGGACGACCAGAGCACGCACGCCGGGATCGTCCAGGCCATGAAGGTCCGATAGCGCATCCCGCTCATCCCCACCGTCAGCGGGATCAGCGAGTGCAGCACCGGCAGGAAGCGCGAGAGGAACACGGCGAACCCGCCGCGCCGCGCGAGGTAGCGCTCGGCCTTCAGCCAGTTCTTCTCGCCGAGCCGGCGTCCCAGGCGCGACGCGCGGATCCGCGGCCCGAACCAGCGGCCGAGGTAGAAGCCGACGGACTCGCCGCAGAGGGCGCCGATGACGACCGTGACGGCCAGCGCCGCGAACTGCAGCGGGCTGGTCACGCCGGTCGCGCTGACGATCACGATCGTGTCGCCGGGGACGACGAGGCCCGCCAGGATCGTGGTCTCGAAGAAGATCGCGAGTCCGGCGAGGAGCGTCCGCCAGACCGGGGGGACGCTGACGACGAAGTCCAGGATCCCGGTGAGGGTGTCGTTCACCGGGCGCCCCTGCCCGCCGGGGACTCGATCGGGGGCTGGGGCCGACGGCGGCTCCGGATGCTCGGCATGGCTCGATCGTAGGGGCGCACGGCTGGGCGGCGGCAGGGCTGCGCCCGGGAGGCCGGTGGACGCCGGGCGGTCAGGGGACGGCGACGAGCGCGGAGGCCGCCGGGCCGGTGCCGTTCGCCGTGACCGCCTGCACCGAGAGGGTGTAGCTGCGGCCCGGGACCAGCTTCGTGAAGGTCTGCGAGCGCTTGGTCGCGGCGACCACGGCGCTCCAGGCTCCGGCTCCGCTCGTGTCGGACCCGTCGCGCGACACCCGGTAGCCGGTGACCGCCGAGCCACCGGTCCCCGCGGGGGGCGACCACGCGAGCGTCGCCGTGCCGTCCGAACCCGCCGTGGCGGTGACGGCGGTCGGAGCGCCGGGGAGCCCGGCGGCGACGAGGGTCGCCGTCAGCGTGGTGCTGCTCCCGGGAGTGACGACGCTGTGCGAGGCGGCGCCGCCGTCCGACCAGGACGAGAACCGGTAGGCCGTGCCCGACGCGTCGGTCTGGTCCGGGACCTCCAGCTGGAGGGCCGAGCCCGCCCACGAGACGACGGTCGTGCCTCCGGCGACCTCGGTGCCGTTGACGACGACCGTCCGGCCGGCGGGAGCGGTGGCCAGGGTGACGGAGACCTTCTGCGGGGAGAACGTCCGCGTCGCTTTCGTCGACACGCCGCTCGAGTCCGTCGCCGTGACGCTGATCAGGAGGTCGCTGTCCGCGGCGGCGGCGAGGTCCTCCGGGCCGGGGGCGACGAAGGAGAGGTCGTTCCCCGTCAGCGGCCCGAGGAAGGGATGCGTGTGCTGAGCGTGGCGGCGCTGGACGGTCCAGGTGAGCGCCGAGGCGGGCAGGACGCCGTCCTCGGCGTCGGTCGCCGTAGCGCGGAGGCCGTAGCTCCGGCCCGTCACGAACACCCCTCCGTCGGCGGGTGCGGTGATGCTCACCGTCGGGGCACTGCCGCCCGAGGTGATCCTCGTCGTCGCGGGTGCGGAGACGGCTCCCTTCGGATCGCGGACGCGGAGGGACGCGGTCCAGCTGCCGGCGGCGTAGCTGTGGGTGAAGGTCGGGCCGGTCGTGATGCGGTCGGGGGTGCCGTCGCCGAACGACCACAGGTAGGTCAGGGCACCGCCCTCCGGGTCGCTGCTGCCCGAGCCGTTCAGCCGCGCGGCGAGAGGAGCCGCGCCGGAGGAGGGGGCGGCGGTGAGGGTCGCGGTCGGGGCGCGGTTCGCCGCGGCGGTGTAGGCGAGGCGCCGGACCTCGCCGCCGTTCGCGTAGCTGGTGTAGAAGAGGTCCTGGGTCCCGCGCGAGGGACCGAAGGCCATGGCGACGGCGCTGCTGCCGCCGAGGCCGGTCACGAGGTCGCCGGCCGCGCCGGTGCGGCCGAGGGTCCGGATCTTCCCGCACACGTAGTCGCCGAAGAGGTACGCGCCGTCGTAGGCGGCCGGCCAGACGCCGCGGGGGACGTAGGCGCCGCCCGTGATCGAGGCGCAGCCGCTGCTGTGCGCGTAGTCGTGGACCGGGTCGGTGAGCCCGGCGGGCGCCGCGGCTCCGCAGTTCGAGGCCGAGCCGGTCTTCGCGCAGTGGCCCTCACGGGTGTTCCAGCCGTAGTCGGCGCCGGCGACGCCCTGGTCGATCTCCTCCCAGGCGTCCTGGCCCACGTCGTTGATGCGGAAGACGGTGCCGGTCGCGTTCGGGTCGAAGGCCATCCGGAACGGATTGCGCAGGCCGCTCGCGAACGTCTCGCGGCAGCGCAGGTCCGCGGCGGCCGGGGCGAGCCGGCAGGAGGCGGTCCCGGTGCCCAGGTAGGGGTTGCCGGCCGGGACGCCGCCGGTGAGGGTGATCCGGAGGATCTTGCCGTTCAGGATGTTCGGGTCGCGGGCGGCGTCGTTCCGGCCGCCGCAGCCGCTGCCGCCCGGCGAGCCGACTCCGCCGCGGTAGTCGCAGCCGCCGTCGCCGACGCTGACGTAGAGCAGGCCGTCCTTGCCGATGGCGAGGTCGCCGCCGTTGTGGTTGCTCGCGGGAGAGTAGATGCCGTCGAGGAGGACGCGCTCGGAGGCCGGGTCGATGCGGTCGTCGGTGCCGAGCTGGAACGAGGAGACGCGGTTGCGCGGGGCTCCCGCGGGGTTCACCGTGCCGCCGGCGTTGGTCGGGCAGGAGGAGTCGGAGCCCTTCGCGGTGTAGTAGACGACGACGGTGCGCGAGCCCGGTGCCGGGTCGACCGCGAGGCCGAGCACACCGCGCTCGCCGTTGGCGCAGACCTTCGAGCGCAGGTCGAGGGCCGGAGTGGCGACCAGGCCGCCGGCGCGGATCACCCGGATCGCTCCGGTCTGCGAGGAGACGAGGGTGCGCCCGTCGGTCGTGAAGGCGAGGGCGGTCGGCGCGGGGACGGCCGCCACCCGCGAGTCGGTGAAGCCGGCGGGCACGACGGGAGCGGCGGACGCCGGACCCGCGGGCCCGGCGACGAGCGCGGCGGCCGTGATCGCCAGGACGGTGAGCAGGGCGAGACCGCGGGGGCGGATCCTCGAGCGGGGCATCGGTGACTCCGAGACGGTCGGCGCTGCTGAGCGAGCGGCGGTCTGCGGCGGTGCAGAGGGCGCTGTCGGCGATGACGCGGGGCCAGGATAGGCGCGCGCGGCGGAGGGGCCGTGTCCCCCTTCAGGGTCAACACTGGGGGCTCCGGGCGCGGTGTCCCCGGGCCGCTCACGTCGAGCGGGGCTGCAGCGCGTCGGCCCGCCGGTTCACTCCAGAGCGGGCAGGACCACCGCGCGGACCGCCTCCGAGAACCGGGCGTAGCCGACCTCGTCGAAGTGCAGGCCGTCGTCGACGAAGAGGGAGGGGTCGACAGAGCCGTCGGGAGTGACGAGCGCGTCGGCGGTGGGGACGAAGGTGACGCGGTCGTCCGTCTCGGCGTAGGCGCTGACCGCGGTGTTGGCGGCGCGGACCTCGGCGCCGACGGAGGCGCGGGCGGGCGTCTCCGCGATCTCGACGTAGAACAGCTCGGCGTCGGGGGCGACCTCCTCCACGCGCTGGAGGTACTCGACGACGGCGCCGGCGGTCTGGGCGCCGGTGCGCGAGCCCTCCTCGCCGCTGATGTCGTTCGCTCCCACGTACACGATCACGGCGCGGGGATCGAAGGGGGCGACCATGCGGTCCAGCCACGCGAGGTGATCGGCGACGGTCGTGCCGCCGATCCCGATGTTGTAGGTCTCGAGCGGACGCAGGTCCTCCTTGGAGGTCGTCCAGCGGCCGATCGTGGAGCTGCCCGTGAGGACGATGCTGTGCTGCGGGAACCCGGCGGCGAAGCGCTTCTCGAGACCGGCGACGCGCTCGGCCATGTCGACGGAGGAGGTGGGGTCGGGGGAGCTCGCGGCCGGAGCGCCCGCGCCTCCGCTCCGCGAGGCGAGCGAGAGGGCGATGCCCGCGCCGGCGAGGACCAGCGCGAGCACCAGCAGCGCGACCAGGAGGTGGAGGCGGATGCGGCGGGGGTCGGGGGCGATCCCGGCCGTCGTGGTCCACTGCAC